>JACMLK010000475.1 GCA_014379665.1 Saprospiraceae bacterium
GAAAATTACTTCCTTTATGTGGGTTCCATTATTGCTCGTAAAGGTTTATTGAGTATTATTTTTGCATTTGCAAAATTACCTGAAGCATTCAGAAAACCATTTGTGGTTATTGGTCGAGGCGACAAGAAATATCGTCAAAAAGTAGATGATATGATCAGATATAATGGATTGGAAGAATACTTTTATTTTGTAAATGGTTTGACTAATGAAAAATTGGTTGAAGTATATGACCATGCACACTCTTTGGTATATCCATCTGTTTATGAAGGATTCGGATTGCCTGTCATTGAGTCATTATTCAGGGGAAAACCTGTGATCACATCAGATATCTCATCGCTTCCGGAAGCAGCTGGCCCCGGGGCATTGTTAGTCAACCCATATGATCCTGATGATATCTGCAGGGCCATGATGGAGATCGACGGGTCTGAGGTATATCAGCAATTGAGAGAAGATGGGTTGTCCTATGTGAAAGAAAGATTTACTTCTGAAAAGACTGCAGAACAAATGATGGCTTTTTATTTAAGTTTAGTAAAAACCAGGCTTAAAAGAGACGCTTAACATTTTTGTAAATTGGTATCAAAGTGGTTGCTTAACCGATGAATTATTTCAATATATAATACTTAAAACTATTAGATTATTGTAGTAATACTTTATTTACTATTGAAAGTTTTGAAAAACACAATCAATATTAAACTATTTTCGATACTGGAAACTTTGACTATCAGCTCCTTATAAATATCCTTTTGTACCATGCTACTACATAGTATATAAACATTGCATTTGTAATATATTGAAAAAAATTTGAATAAATATATCATGTTTTCATATATATTAATAAAGTTTATTTATTTTTGCTTCTTTAATAGGTCTCTACAGATATTATTTTAGTTATATATCTAAACTGGAACTCAAAATATGAAACTCACACTCAAAGGCTCCCTTCTTCAGGGTAGCGTGGCGCTGATTATTAATTTTATGATAATCAACTACTTAACTGCTCAGAATGTATCGGTTTGTCCCATCGGGGTAGGAATGGAACCTGTTTCCAAATCTGAATCAGCTTCGCCATCCAAAGTAAAAGAAGTATATTCTCCATACTTCATGAAATGGACAGAAATGATGGATGTAAAATTTTCTGATGATAAAGAGGCGAAAGTTTTGCTCCCGGATTTTAAAAGATCAAGACAAATCATGGGAAATAACTTAAAGTTTCAACTTCCCGCAGGGGCTGTGGTGAACGGGATTACACTGATGATTGAAGGTCAGTCTTCTAATTACCGGAATATTGATGAATTGGAAGTGGTTTTAGTCGGGGCGGACGGATCACCAAAAGGCACAAATAAAGCCAATACAGCAATTCTGCAAAAAGCCTGGTCGGCAAGAGCTGATGGTTCTGACCATATTTGGATGTATGGTTCTCATACAGATACATGGGGTACAGCATGGAATGCCACTGACATTAACCATACTAATTTCGGATTTCAACTCCAGTTGAGAAATATTGAAAATGACTCTATAAACATTTTCATTGACAAGATAGAAATTATAGTACATTATACGCCATTATATTCCTTTTGCGACGCTAAATGCCTGACATTTTACATTGATAAACTGGAGCAACAAGGGTCATATGAGTGGCAATATCCCGAAGGTTTTGACATGGTATCTGCCTCTACCGGATTTCAGGCAATTGATCTGAAAATAGATGATGCAGCATACGGTGTGCATAATATTTGTGTGAATATTTATGATAAAACGGGAAATTATACTGAAACATGCTGTAGGAATTTTCTTTATCAGAATTGCAGTTCAGCAGAAATAAAAGGGATTGTCTGGTCAGATCTGAATGATAATAAACTCAGAGATCCGGGTGAAGGTATTCTGGTGAGTGTTCCGTTGGTATTGTATAAGGAGGGAAATATTCCGGTGGATACTTTACTTTCTGATTCGTTTGGTAAATATCATTTTAAAAATTTGCAGGAGGGTAAATATTATATCAAAGCAGCTTCCCTACCTGACTATAAAATGATAATATACAGCGCAGTCAATACCGACATTAACAGTGACATCACACATGCAAATGGCACAGGAACGACAGATCTATTGCTGCTAGAAACTGGCAAATGTCTTGAGAACATCGACTTTGGCTATGCCGCTTTAGGGTCTATCGGAGATTTTGTGTGGCTGGACAAAAATTATAACGGACTACAGGATTCGTTGGAAATTGGCTTAAAAGATGTAAAAATATATCTGCATAATGGTGGGGGAACGATCATTGATTCGACTGTTTCTGACATTAATGGGGCGTACAGATTTAATAATCTATCTGCCAACACGTATTATCTCAAGTTTAAAGCGCCTGTGGATTTTCTTCCAACTTTTAAAAGTAATGTTAGTTTGACAAAAAATAGTAAAATTGATGCCGATGGTTTTACTCCTGCTATAACTTACTCAAATACAGGATTCAGAAATGATGTGGATGCAGGATTTTATCAGACTGCAAGGATTGGTGATCAGGTTTGGCTGGATAATAACGGTAATGGTATTCGAAACACTGGTGAACTTCCTGTTCCAAATATTGAAATCATTCTTACAGGTGTCGCAGGAAATGGTGAGCAGATACATCTGATCACCCAGACAAATCAGGATGGCAGATATAGTTTTAATAATTTAAAACCAGGGATTTACAACCTAAGGTTTAATGTGAATGATCAATATTTGTTTACAGTTCCTAACATTGGTGATGACAAAACAAAAGACAGTGACCCGATTGATGCAGAGATTATAGGGGTTGTCGTGTCATCAGGCGATCTCAATTTAAGTTTTGATGCAGGTCTTTATAATCAGGGTAGTATAAGTAACTTTGTTTGGGAGGATCTGAATGGCAATGGGGTACAGGATGCTAATGAATTGGGGTTAGAGCATATACTGGTAACCATTTTTGAATTTTTCCGGGATGAAATCATCGAAGTCGATGCTGAAATCACTGATGAAAACGGGCATTACTTTTTTTTCAATTTAAAGCCTGGCGTTTACAGAATCATTTTTACCTTGCCGGATGGATATATGTTTTCGCCACCTGATTTTGGTACAGACGATTCTAAAGACAGTGATGCGATAGATGGCATAATTAATGGAATTAACCTGAAGAGTGGCGAACATAATGATACGTATGACGCCGGATTATACAGAAAAGCTTCTATAGGCGATTTTGTATGGGAAGACCGTGACAGAAATGGCATTCAGGATTTTGGAGAGACAGGAGTTTCGGATGTCCAGATTTCATTGACTGGTGTCGCAGGTGACGGCAGCGTCATCAGTCTTATGACGTCTACCGGTTTAAACGGTTTATATAGATTTAATAATTTAAAGCCGGGTATATATTCTTTACAAATATCTGAACCAGATGGTTTTCAGTTTACTCTACCGGATCAGGGTGCAGATGATGGTAATGATTCTGATGTAATAAATGGATCAATATCCAATGTAACCATTATAAGTGGCGAATCAGAGCTCACATTGGACGCAGGACTTATAGGTGGGATAACTCTTGGTGATTTTGTTTGGGACGATCAAAATTCCAACGGAATACAGGACATGAATGAACCCGGAATCGAAGGTGTAAACATAATGTTAAGCGGTTTTACTTTTGGTGGTATTGGGGTAAATGCTTCTATCATCACAAATAGTGCAGGTCATTATAGTTTCCAGAACATATTTCCTGGTACCTATGAAATAGGTGTTCAAATGCCGACTGGGTATTCCCCGACAGTCTCTTTTGCCGGGTCTGACACAAACCTGGATAGCAACCTCTCAGAAAACAATTCAAGTATATCCACCACCATTTTATCCAATCAATCTGATTTGAGTATTGACATAGGTTTATTGAAATTTGGAACAATCGGTGATCTGGTTTGGGAGGATCTTAATTGCAATAATATCAGAGAAGCAAATGAACCGGGTATTCAGGGTGTACATGTTTTTCTCGTTGGTGAGGATATTTTCAGTTCAATCATAAATAAACAAGCCACAACTGACCAGAATGGTCATTATATTTTTGAACAACTTAAACCGGGAAATTATGAAATTAATTTTGAAGTACCTTCAGGTTACTTTTTATCGATGGCTTTGACAAATGTAGTTACTCTCCAGAATGGTCAGAATATCTTAAATATAGATGCTCCTTTTTTCAGAACAGGTTCTATAGGGGACATGGCTTGGTTTGATACGAATGAAAATGGAATTATGGATAGTGAAGAAACGGGTATATCCAATATTAAGGTAGTCCTTAGAAGTCTGAATTTTACAAATGAAGTGTTTACGGAAACGACTACTGATGTTCAGGGTAAGTTTATTTTTGGCAATCTCAAACCGGGTTCCTATTCAGTACAATTTGACATTCCTGAAGGATATAAAACAACTTTGTTTAAAGTTGGAACAGATGATAATTTAGATAGTGATGTAGATGAAAATGGACTGATCACGCCGATCGTTATTGCAAGCGGGGAAAATAGTTTACATAATGATGCTGGATTCATTGATGTATCAGAAGGGATTATAGGTGATTTTGTTTGGGAAGATATCAATGGAAATGGTCTTCAGGATACAGGCGAGCCGGGTATCTCAAATAACAGAGTGTTTTTGTCTGGACTTACCAATAATGGTACAGTTATTACAAGAGAAACGACCACTGATTTTTTTGGTTTATATGAATTTAATCTGTTGCCAGCGGGACAATATAATATTACTTTTGAAAAGAAACAAGGGTTTTTATTTACGAATCCTGATATAGGGTCAGATGATTCCATTGATTCTGATGCAGACGTAAATACAGGTATTACTTCACCAATTAACCTAAGCTCCACTACCCTAATAAATGACATAGATGCCGGGTTTTACCGGTATTCATCCATTGGAGATTTTGTTTGGAATGATCTGAATAATAATGGGTTGCAGGATTTGGGTGAGCCGGGAATAGAAGGTGTGATTCTCACACTCATAAATGATCTTGGAGAGGAAGTGGCTTCAGCTGTTACTGGAAATTTTGGATTTTATTTTTTTTCCAATATATCTCCCGGGGAGTATAAAATTGTAGCAGAGATTCAGTCAAATTTTGTTCCTGTCCTGATCAATCCGGCAAATGAACAATTGAATTCAGATTTTACAATTGAAAATGGATTATTGATTACATCCAAAATGCAGATAAATTCAAATACAATTCTCTTTGATATTGATCTGGGATTAATCGCAGGTACAGGCAGTCAATCAGGTTTCGCCTGGTTTGATGCTAATGGTGATGGTATGAAGAACGGTACAGAGAATGGTTTGAATGGTATTGTGGTTTATCTTTTGGATGAAATGGGTGATACCATATCAATTGACACCACTGATTTAGCTGGGTCGTATCATTTTGAAAATCTGAATCCGGGTAGTTATGTTATTGAGTTTCAAAAACCCGACACGCTTCTTTTTACGTCTTCAGATCAAGGTTTTAACGATGAAACAGATTCTGACGTAA
>JACMLK010000476.1 GCA_014379665.1 Saprospiraceae bacterium
CTGTTTCCGGTAGATTAAATCCAATCACTGTTGAATTATTAAATGGATTCGGAACATTTTGATAAAGTTCAAACTTGTCTGAATTTGGTAAGGTTGAACTACCGGAATCAAGCCTTATGCTATTTGATGACAAATTTCCGGATTCCTGAGTATAAAGTTCGGGCTTCAGATGTGTCCTGTCCAGTGAAATTAAACTCTTATTTTCTACAGGTTGTAAGAGTCTGAATCTGAACGTAATCAATTGCCCGCTTATATCCAGAGGAGATATATTGTTCCAGCTGAAATGAATCAACCCTTCTGCTAACTGACCAAATCCAAGATGTTCTTCATTTAGTGAAATTGTATTGGATTTTATTTCAACCAATTCACTCAGATTCTTATCAAACGATATGGACATTTGCATTCCTAAAATATTTTTCAACTCATTTGCATTAATGGTGACATCCACTATTTCATCTTTTTTACCTGAGATGTTATCCGTCAATAGTGAAACTACACTTCTGTTATTAAGCTCGTTATTTTCCGATGCATTTGATTTGGCTGAGCCGTTTACGTCACCAATTTTTATGGCCATAAAATCTAAACCTGCTACATCATGATCAAGATTGTTCATGTTGGTGTTCTCTGTGAAAGGAAAAGGATGTTTAGGTTCAGGAAACTGGTAAGCAACATCCACAAATCTCCAACTTTTGTTATTTGCAAACTGGCTTTGAATGCCCAGAATCAATTTTCTTAATTCCACAAGGTCTGATGCCGTGATTTTGGCAGAGTTGTTTATGTCAGCTGCAATCAGTTTATATGGCGAATTCAAATCAGATATACCAAGAATATGTCTTTGAATCATGACCAGATCCAGGGTAGATACTCCGTTTAGAGGATTATCAAGTTTCTCAGGAACCAAAGCATAGTTCTTGTACATAGGAAGTTCATTGAATAAAAACTTCCCGTTGACATCTGTGGATATAGATTTTGGAAATTCAGCCTGATTGGAAGAAAGTTCCAGTACTACATCCTGCACTTTTTCATCAGATTCATTATAGACATTTCCCCTGAGTGAAATACTAGCCAGTGGATTTACAGTATTACCACAAGAGTTTCCATTATCCTGAACAATCAATTTAACTGTACAGAAATCACTGTTATTTGAGGCGTCGATGGTGTACACATCAAAAGTAAACTGTTTGCTGGAAGCACCTGCCAGGTCAAGGCATCTTATGGTTCTCGAAATATCATTTTTGTTAGTAGCTGAAAAAGAAGCCACCAACTGACTACCAACAGAACAATTATCAGTAGCTCCCAGATCAAAATCTGAAGCCCAAATAGTTACTTCTCTTGCCGAAGGCATAATCACTGTAACGATCTCACTAATACAGTACGGGGTTGGTTTTTTATTATCATTAACCGTGAAAATGTTTGAGCACGATCTGACATTATTACATCCATCCTTTACTGACCATGTAATTTTATGTGTTCCATAATTAAAGTCTCTGTTAATGATATTACCGGTGCCATTCGTCACTTCAATACTGCCGTCATTTCCTTCATCTATGGTGTAAGTCCATTTCAGAAGATCTGAATCTGTGCAGTCATCAGTTGCTTCAGCAGTTACTTTAACATTAACACTGCATACTCCTACCTGTGTGATCACCAGATCCGCAGGTAAACAACCTTTCTGGATGGTAGGCGCAGAAGTATTATTTATCATAATAATCTGAGTAAAACTCCAAACACCTATTTCAGGGAATCCGGGCACTTTCTGACACCAATCAATCACAGTCCATCTTCTCAGGATTTTTTGACATGCTTCACCCGTAAAATTAAATACGATATCTTCATAATTTGACGCTAATTGAGCACATGCCGTGTTTCTGAGATATCTTGGTCTTCGGCTCGCCAAAGGCAGGTCATCAGGATCGACACTATTTACACATCCATTGTTAAGCGTGATATTGTCAGGCCAGTCTATATCATTAAATGTAAATGGCTTGTTGTTACCCACAGTGATTATCTGTGTTTTTGTCGTTTTATTACCGTACTGATCAGTAGCAGTAAACGTCCTTACAATGATACCCAAACCACATTCATTTCTTAGGTCTTCACTAGACTCAGTTACGGTTACGCTGCAGTTATCTGTTGCGGTCGCAGCTCCAAATCTGGTCAGGCTGGTGAAATCATCATAACAATTAGCAGTTGCGGGTCCGGGAACAGTTAACAATGGAAAAATATTATCCTGTACCCTGGCTTCAACCATACACGAATTGAATAGTCCTGCTTTATCCCACACTCCGAGTTCTACCATAATGATTTTACCTAAATCATCGCATGTAAATTTAATCTCATTATTTTTTGGTAACGTAGCCCAATCCGGTGCAGGATCCATTCTCCTTACTTTAAGATAATCCAGCGCGCAATTGTCATGACTGCCATCATCAAAAGTCAATACTCCTGCAAAGGCCATACCTTCAGAACCAATGGCAATGATAGAATTTTTATCGCAAACCGGTGTAGGAGGCTGATTGTCTATCACATTCACTTCTGCAAAACAAACAGAAGAATTGCCACAGATATCTGTAGCTGTGTATCTTATTCTTGTCCTACCAAAAGGCAGGTTGCTAATCACTGTATTATTTGCATTTACAGATGTGGCGCCCGATGATTTAACATAAATTCCGGGAATGGGGAAAGTACCGTCTGGATTGGCCAGCAAAAAGTGAATGTCAAGGGTGGTGGAAGAGCAATCTGTAATCGATTTCGGAGGAATGACATTCCACGTTCCGCCACAAATGTGCTGACCGCCAATGATATTGGCAATCAAACCATTACCAATCTGATCAGGACACACCAGATTAGGTGGCGTTGTGTCCATGACGGTGATAAGTTGATTTAACTCTCTGATTGTACCAGTACAATGATCGATAACTCTCCATTTTCTGACTATTTTAAATGAATTAGCCCCACATATAGGAATTTTTGCATCTGTAAAAGTCACACTTGCCTTCAGACACAGGATACCTGTTGGATATCCGGTAGTCTCAGGACTTGGGTTGCCGGCGAAATCCTGTCCTTCAGGAATTTTTATCCAGGTTCCGCATGCCTCAAGAGAAGCATAAGGCCCCGTCGCACTATCATAGTTGGCCGGGAAAATGACATCATTTATATCAGTTCTGTTTACACTTATTGTTTGGGTGCACGAAGATGTATTACCTGAGTTATCCGTAACAACCCATGTTCGGGTTATAACCGAACTGAATGGATTTGGGGGACACAGATTAGATACTGCAACATCCGTGAAAGTTAGTATGGCATCGCTGCATCGGTCAAAACTAGTTAACAACCATTTACCGGGAGCAATAGAATCTCTTTGTCCACCCACAGGTAACACCGGAAATCCGGTCACATTAAAGTTACCCAAATCGGCACAGTCGATGGTGACATCAGGAGGACAAACCAAATCAGGGATTGATTTATCCTCGATTTTGGCATAGCCCCAGCAGGAATTTCCGCTGCATTCGTGTACTACTTTAATTAAAAGTGTTTTATTTATATAGTTATAACCCAAAGTACCTGCAGGTATGATGGTATCATTCTCGATGTCTCTGATGATGATATCGTAGGATGCATCTTTGTATGCCGGATCTTCAAGAAATTGATCAGCAGTGAAATAGAGTTCACAACTTGGATTCATTGAAAGATTTACAAGATTATTGCATGCGAGTGGAATCGTAGCCTCGTTCACTATATCTATTCTTTCTTCAGATCTGAATGAGCATAAATTATTACCTGCTATAAAATTACCGGTTACAATAAGA
>JACMLK010000477.1 GCA_014379665.1 Saprospiraceae bacterium
AGAGCCATACCTTTGTTTCATTATTTAATCTGTCAAATAAAGTTATGTTAATCCAAATAATTGCTTTTTTACTAATGTATGAAACTTATGTTGCCTTTAACCCTGATCAGGTGTATTGTCCGGAAGATAAAAAGCCTGAAACTTCGGCATCTAATATCGTTTTTCAATCTGTAGATGGAGGTCAGACATGGCAGGACGCAAGTGCCGGATTGCCAAAAGATATGTATGTCCATAATATTTATGCAAGCAGTGGCGAAGTCTATTTAAGTTATGCAAATGGCATGTACCGTAGTAGTACAATGTCTGCTGCTCCGAAATGGGAAAAAGAAATTTTCCTGAATGAAAGTGTCAGTAACATTTTTCCGGGAAAGTCCGGACCATATGCTCATAGTTACGAAAGTGGTTTATTTCAAAAATTGTCTGGCACCGGTGTTTGGATAACTGTGTACAAGGTTTTAAAAGATAAAATCGTTCGCACTGTTTTGGAAATTCAGGACGGGATCGTTTTAGTTGGTTGTGACAATGGTATTTTCAAATCATCAGATGAAGGGAAAACCTGGAAACAGGTACTTGATGATGTTATGGTTACTAGTATTGTCATGTCAGAAAGTGTGCTTATTGGTGGTAGTTCAAAGGGATTACTTCGTTCTGAAGACGGAGGAGAGCATTGGGATCTGGTTTTGACGAAAGATGGTTCGACACGTAAAACATGCCTCATCGATGGTCATTTTGTGACTATCTCCAATGGTGTAAGGGCCTGGAATGATGATATTGATGATCCTGATGGCAAAGAAAACCGACTGCGTATTTCTGAAGATGGTGGCAAAACCTGGCAGCGAATGGATGAAAACCTATCGCCCTTCCGGTATATTTACCAGCTGGAAGCTAAGCAATCGCCTTACCGAGTCATAAATGACATAGAGCAGGCTGGTGAATACATATTTTGCAGCCTTGAAAATGGTATTTTCCGCTCTTCTGACCATGGCAAAACATGGAATCTTGTACTCCCTTCAAATAGTGATCAGGTTTTTATACTCGCCGTTTCTGCCAAAGTGATTTATGCCGTAAAAGTATTTACAGGATGTTGAAAAAACTTCTCTATTTTTGTAGTATGTTTTCAACCTTTTATTTCAAAAATATCTTGTTTTTACTTCTATTTGCCATACCAGTTATGGTATGGCCCGGGATATCAGCACCTGAAATCTCAGTGGGTAATTTTTCACCCCAAAAAATAAATCTTGCTCTTCGTCGGACAGCCGACTTATTGTTACGACAATCAGGTGACAGCACCAGTCGTATACCGGCTGTCAAAGAAGTCTCTAAAGGAGTTTGGCAAGTGAAGCTCGAACAGCCATTCAGCTATGAACAACTTCCTGCTTTACTTCAGGCTTCACTTGATCAGCATGACATCAGGCAAGCTTATGATGTGACAGTACGCCGGTGCAATGACGGTACCATAGACCTTGGATATAATTATCTTGATTTCAAGAATAAAAGCGGTGTAGCGTGTAGTGGACGCGAGAAACCTACGGGTTGCCATTTTATCGAAATCACCTTTTTGGAAAGTGCCGCGCAAAGTCCTTTTTATGGCGGGCTGGGCGGGATTTTGTTACTGATATTGGGTGGGATGGTGATGTTTTGGTTTTTCCGTCGGCAACATGGCAGTCCTGCCGTGCCCGAATCTGACAATGAAACGGACTGGCTGGAATTTGGAAATTCACGCATCGATGTCAACGGTCAGGTACTCATTTGCAACGGTGTCCGCCAAACACTGACTTTTAGGGAAGCAAAATTGCTACGGCTTTTCGCGGCCAATTTCGACCGTTTGCTTGAAAGGGAATACATTCTGGAGCAGGTTTGGGCTGATGAAGGTATTTTGGTTGGGCGAAGTGTAGATGTATTTGTGTCCAGGTTACGCAAAAAATTAGCAACAGATCTATCCGTAGGCATTGTAGTAGTGCATGGAGTGGGGTACAGGCTGGAATCAATGATATTGGTGTAGAATCGACACAAAATACTCAAACAATTAAATTGAAGAATCAGTCCCAATATAAGCGTTTCATTTTTTTACACCCTGCAATATCATCTCAGATATATCCATAACCATGACCTCATCCTGTTTATCTTTGGCTTTCATACCATCGGTGATCATGGTAATACAGAAAGGGCAGTTTGCAGCAACAATAGTAGCATTCGTTGCTAATGCTTCTTCAGCTCTTTCTATATTGATGCGTTTGTCTCCCGGTTCATCTTCTTTAAACATCTGTGCGCCGCCGGCACCACAGCAAAGGCCATTAGATTTACATCGTTTCATCTCTACAAGGTCGACGTCCAGTTTTTCCAAGAGGAGGCGTGGAACCTCATATATCCCGTTGATACGACCTATATAGCAGGAATCATGGTAGGTGATTTTTTTACCCATAAATGTTCCATTTTCTACCTTGATCTTACCGGAACCGAGCAATTCCAGTAGTAGTTGGGTATGGTGTACTACCTCATAGTTACCACCAAGTTCGGGGTATTCATTTTTAAGAGTATTAAAACAGTGGGGACAGGCAGTCACAATTTTTTTTACTCCATACATATTGAGTGTATTGATATTCTGGAGTGCCAGCATCTGAAATATAAACTCATTACCTGCACGTCTTGCCGGGTCACCGGTACACATCTCTTCATTTCCAAGGATAGCAAAAGAAATACCGGCGTGATCCAGCAATGCGGAAAGGGCTTTGGTCACCCGTTGGGCCCTTGCATCAAAGCTTCCAGCACAGCCTACCCAAAAGAGGATATCTATTTCCGTACTTGTCGCTGCCGTTTCGGACATGGTTTGTACTCTCATATATCAAATGGCTAGTTTATTAATTTTAGGATGAATGATTATTTGTATTTTCATAAATATTAAATAGCAACATATCATTAAATTTCCTGTCTCCATTTTTCCCTCTCATCAGTCATCTGCCATACACAGCCCCCATTTTCCATGGCGGTAAACATAGGTGTCCAATCTGGCGGGCCTGCAGATTCTGTCAGGATTTCGTATCGACGCATTTTTAGAATAGGCTCGAGCGGATCGATCATCACAGGACAAGCTTCTACACATGCATTACAGGTAGTACATGCATGCAGTTCTTCCCTGCTGATATAATCAAACAAAGATTTGCCATCATTATAATTGACTGACGTCAATGTTTTAATGTCAGGATTGTTATTGGTTTTAGCAAATTTCATATCACCCGAGGCTAAATTTATGCCTACTTCAGTGGCTCTATCCCTGATGTCCATCATGATCTTGCGTGGAGAAAGTTTCTTACCGGTCAGATTAGCAGGACAAACAGCCGAACAACGTCCGCATTCTGTACAGGTATAGGCATTCAATATATTTACCCAGCTGAGATCAAACACATCATTGGCACCAAATTCCGGAATTTCAGCCCCTGAAGTGGTAGAATTTTCCGCTTCCATTCCAAGCATTGTCTTGACTTCATTCATAATTTCGGGCATATTTTCCATTTTGCCTCTGGAGGTCAGCTTGCTGTAATATACATTTGGGAAAGCTAAGAAAATATGCAAGTGTTTGGAGTATGGAAGATAAATAATAAAGCCAAAAACGACCAATAAATGCATCCACCATCCCGATCTCTCCAATAATATAAGGGTGTCGGTTTCTAAACCACCAAATAACGTCGGGCCCAGCCAACTTGAAATAGCCATTCGACCTGTATCCGGATAATGGATAGCATCAATGGATTGAAGCAAGGTATCAGCGCCATTCATGGTAAAAATTCCGGTTACCAGAAAGATCTCAGCAATGAGTATGATATTTGCGTCCAATCGTGGCCACCCGTTTAACTCTGATTTGACAAGTCTCGGAACTTTCAATAAGTTGCGTCTGTTCAGAAATACAATAGTGGCTATCAGCGCCAGAAATGAGAGTATTTCAATAGTACTGATGATTAAGGTATAAAATCCACTTAAAATCGGGGCAAAAAAACGGTGTACCCCAAAAATGCCATCAATTAATATTTCCAGTAATTCTATCTGTGTGAACAAAAAGGCAATATAAATAAACAGATGAAAAATAGCAGGTATCCAGTTTTTAAACATTTTTTGCTGACCAAATGCCACGAGCAAGACGTTGCTCCATCTTTTTACTGGGTCATGGGTCATCTTCTCTGACTTACCAAGTGTGATGTTGTGGTATATTTTTTTGAATTGTCTGTATGCTACCAGAAAAGTGAACGAAGACAATAAGATGAATAAAAGCTGCTGCATATGGACAGTATGTTTTATATTATGTTGCCAAATTACAAATTTATTCTTTTTTGTATACTTTTGCATTCATATTTAAATCAAATCTAAAGAATGCAGATATTAAATGATGATCAGATAAAGCAAAAAATTCAGAGACTATCTTACGAGATTTTGGAGAATAATCTGGATGAAAATGAAATCATTCTGGCGGGTATTAATAACAACGGATATGGTTTTGCTAAATTACTATATGATTGTCTTGTCAAAATATCAGATAAGCAGATCACTCTATCGAAGATCAAACTCAATCCGGCATTTCCGCTTGACTTTCCTATA
>JACMLK010000478.1 GCA_014379665.1 Saprospiraceae bacterium
CTATTACGGTATAATTACCTGCCGTACTAACATTGATAGCCGGTATCAGTACTCCACTACACCATACATAACTTGTTCCGCCACCTGCCGTAAATGTTGTACAGCCTCCAGCACAAACAACTCCGCTTCCTGCGATCGTCGCATTGACAACCGGTAAATTTGTTATGGTTTTTATTTCCATGTCTGTACATCCTGCCGCATCTGTTACCGTCACACTATAACTTCCCGCTCCCACTGTAACAGAACTGGTCAGGTTGCCGTTGCTCCATACATAACCCGTGCCGCCACCGGCGGTGACTGTCGTGGTACTTCCGTTACACACATTGTTAAGACCGCTAATCGTCGCATTGACTACAGGTAAATTTGTTATTGTTTTTATTTCCGTGTCTGTACATCCTGCTGCATCTGTTACCGTCACACTATAACTTCCCGCTCCAACTGTAACAGAGCTGGTCAGGTTGCCATTGCTCCACACATAACCAGTACCGCCACTGGCGGTTAGTGTCGTGGAACTTCCGTTACATACATTATCAAGACCGCTGATCGTCGCATTGACAACCGGTAAATTTGTTATGGTTTTTATGGCTGTGCCTGTACATCCGGCTGCATCTGTTACTGTCACACTATAACTTCCCGCTCCCACTGTAACCGAACTGGTCAGGTTGCCGTTGCTCCACACATAACCCGTACCGCCTCCCGCTGTGAGGGTCGTGGTACTTCCGTTACACACATTGTTAAGACCGCTGATTGTCGCATTAAGTGATGGGCTAACATTCACATCCATGGTATCACTGCAAAGAGCAGAGCTATAAACAAATTTGTAAACTCCATCAGATCCTGCGACAAAATTAACTGTGGCATTTCCGCCTGAAGTTGCACCTAACGTGGCGCCGGCCGGGTTAGTTCCCAATGCCGTCCAAATACCAGTAGTTGGATTCGAACCATTGAGCATTATATTACCAATGCCACAAAGATCCTTGTCTGACCCTGCCTCCGGTTTTTTTTCAGCGTCTATGCTTAGAGTTGATGTACATCCCAAAGCATCGGTCACTGTTACATTATATTGTCCACTATTAAAACTACTTGCTGGAGTGATGAGTACATCTTCAAGAGTAGAAAAATACCCGGGTCCGGTCCATGAGTAACTCAATGGTAGTTGGCAAGTTCGTGAATGTGAAATCAAATTGATATCTATATCATCCGAACAATTTAGTTGATAATTTAAAATAGCTTCAGGAGGGCGTATTGTGGTTAAATTTCCTTCATAATCTTCTCCAATACCTCCTATAGTAAATCCATTTTTAAAATCTCCACCCATCATTCCGCATGCGCTGGAATTAGGGTCTGTGTCATTTTCAAAAAATCTGAGGTTACCCCCACAATTTAGAACAGCTGAACCATCTTTTCTAAATGCTCTTACACTGAACAGCTTAATAGTGTCCCCGACCGTAGTATTATTGTATTGAGATGTGGGAGATAATGCAGGACTTATACTATAAAAATTACTTCCAGGTTGAGAACAAGGTTCAAATAATGTGGTAGAAATAGCCCAAACAAGAGGGTTTGTTCCAGTGTAAAATTGATTGCTTTCTAACGGCATAAATCTTTGGACTATCTCCATAGAATCCGTCGATGGCACAATCAATGTTATTTGGGCATTAAACTGAGTTCTTTGAGGTACTGTTACCGCAGTTCCTTCGGTGATTACAATATTGACATTGTACAAACATGTTGTAGTATCATATTTAAGCAGGAACTTTAAACCTGTTATTTGAGCTGAAATATTATTAATTCCGAAATAGCAGCATAGTGCTATCATTACTGTGGTAAATCTTCGGGCCATTTTTGAGATGTCTTGCGTAAAAAAATCGGTTTTCTAAAATAGGGTTATTCCAAATACTGGTGCTAACTAAAACATATTTATTTATTTTATAATACTTCTATTTATTAAAATCATTAATGTATAAAACTGATATTAATTGGATAATTTAGAACTTAAAATCTACACATAAAATGTAGTCTGAGATTGTCCTATTACCAACAAATTTTAAATGGCAGCTAGAAAACGAATCAATCTAACCGCCATTCAATCTTAAGATAATGAGCATCGATTTATAAAAAACTCAGAACTTTAATCTATTTTATCAAAATATATTTTTCAATTCTGTTTACTTTATAAATTTAAAATATCAAATACTACTAATCAATCTTTATCAATTTCTTTCTTAATATCTTATTATCAATTGTTATTACCACATTATACACCCCTCCAATCAATTCATCCAGATAGATCTTATATTTATGTTCACCTTCGTCTAACACGTTATCCATAATTAACTTGATTAATCTGGAAGATGCATCAAATAATTCTATTTTTACCTTACTGGTTTGATCAATTTTTAAATCAAGCACTGATTCAGTGGTTGCAGGACTTGGATATAATGCAATATTGGTATCATCACCAATATTGGACACTGTTACTGTTTTGCTATGTGTAAATTTGCCATCAAAATCAAATTGCTTAATTCTGTAATAATAGCGTCCCACTCTAACAATATCAATATCAATACCACTGTAATAATTTGTCAAATTATTATCCCCTTTTGACGGATATTTTACATTTAGTGATACAAAATCCGGTTCCCCTTCCAGCTTTCTTTCAATTTCATAATGACTCAAATTTACTTCTCCTGCAGTGCTCCATGATATTATATGTTCATCTTTGACTCTCTCGGCCCGAACTTCCAGCCAATTAACCGGTAATACACCGAATGCAATGCCCATATCGATGTTACGATTTGTAACTCCAGGTTGCATACTAAATTTTCTTGTTGTGTTTGTCCCATAGCTGTGATCAACATCACTATCCATTTCATCAACAGTCGCTCTTGCATAGGTAGCCAAAAATCCATCAGGTGGAGTGAATTTAAGATAAATATCCTTCTTTTGAAGATAATCCAACTCGTATGTGCCATCAACATCCGTTACAGATTCTTTAATTAACTCGTGTGATTGTGCATCATAAGCCTGAACCCGAACACCGGCAACTTTTGCTTCTGTTATTTCCTGAACACCATTAAAATTATCATCACGCCAAACTAAATTTCCTGCTGTAGCCATTGGATAATATCCGGCTCCTAAATCAAGTTTATTCTGACCTGAAAATAAATTAAATGTATTAGAAGTACCATTACCATTTACATTAGTCAAATCACTATCAATTAATGAATTACTGCCTTGATTAGGCAAGACCTGTACTAATCCAAGTGGAGGTAAAATCACTTGTATGTAATACTGACCAGGGGGAGCACAGAATACATAATATCCGTCATCTGAAGGAAATCCAGGTTTCGGACCAGTAAACTTAAAATCCCATATAATCCAATTGCCAAAATGATTCCTCCAAAGATTTACCCTCAATCCATTAATTCCGTTTTCATTTGTATTCCAGACATCATTTTTATTTGTATCATACCAGACTCTATCACCAATTTGCCCACATACATAAGCGCCGGCATCGACAGTTGTATTTTGCTGACCAGCCGCCAACACGATAAACCCTGTGGTACCCGGTCCATTAGTTCCATCAACATCACTGTCTTTGGAATCATCACCTATGTTCGCAAAAATAAAATTATATCCCACTGGAATTGTGAAATGAAGATAATAAGTACCCGCTCTTAAGTTATCAAAACTATAAGCACCAAGACCATTACTTACTGTTGTACCTATAAGAACGTTTGTTGAACTATATAATTTAACAGTAACACCTGGTATGCCTGGTTCTCCGGCATTTTGTTGACCATCACCATTTAGATCGTGCCAGACATAATTACCAATATTTCCCGTCGGATTGAAAGGCTCAACTAAAATATGCAATGTAGCCATATCACACGCTCCCGGATCTAGGTTATCACAAACTTCATAGGGATAATCCGCAGGTCCCGAAAATCCATTAACAGGAGTAAATACATAACTTCCATCTGTTTCTATTTTTAAAGTCCCTTTACCTGCGATTGTTACATCCAACGGTGTAATGATCTGAACATTTCCTTCAGGGTCAGTATCATTTGCCTTTACGCCATTTGCTGCATTGATTACTAAAGGTGTATTAAGTGGTGTTTGTCCATAATCATCCATTGCATTCGTTACATTTGGAGCAATATCAGAAACAACTGTAATATAAACCCACGCTTCCTGACAATTTATTGGAGTAACAACAGGGTTTTGACACACTCTGTATTTTAGTGAGTCAAGACCTATAATACCAACATTTGGAGTATATAAAGAAGTACTATTATTAAATATACCCTTGGTTGGTGGAACAATAATAACAGGATTTCCCAGCGTGCAATTTGGGATGCTTTGACATCTGTCATTTATTTTTACAAAAATATTGATTGGTTGGTTTCTTTTTGTCCTGACATAATCATGATTAATAATAGGAGGATTATTAGCCACCAATGGTTGTACCACAGTAATTACAAGTGGAACATTGGCGCACATTGGTGATGATATCCCATTACATACGGGGACGAAATATAAATATTTACCTGGAGTGCTACAAAGGAAAGTATAGGTTCCGTTAGAAGAAACAACCGGAAAACATGAAGCAGGATTTCCGGATTGAGGTATAGCAGCACCGTAATATTTCGTAATTAGTG
The DNA here is from genome assembly GCA_014379665.1 of Saprospiraceae bacterium. GTDB lineage: Bacteria > Bacteroidota > Bacteroidia > Chitinophagales > Saprospiraceae > OLB9. The sequence goes on from JACMLK010000478.1 coordinate 4,665, forward strand.
GAATATCATTAGTACTCAAATCTCCTGATACACCAACATTCATATAGGTTACATCGAAATCAGGATTAAAGCAATCGCTTCTGACTTCTATGTTTATGGTTGCCGGTAGGGATGTACATCCTGCAGAAGTTTGTGTTACACTAATCACATAACTGCCCGGAACTGTAGGCAACATTGTCGTAATATTACTATTACTGAACAATAAACCAGCACCGACATTTGAAGCGCTCCATGAATATGTGGATCCTATAACAAAATCAACACTCAGA
>JACMLK010000479.1 GCA_014379665.1 Saprospiraceae bacterium
CAAATTCATTCCATTTATTCATGAAACCATATATTGAATGGATGAGCATGCAAGAAGTTTTATTTTTCCCTTATTTCTTTTCAAATCTTCCCGTTTTCTCGGTGACTAAGATCTGATACATAACAGGTTTGTGCCTGTTATCATCATCAATCTCAGCAGTCACTGCATGTTGGTTTGGATGAATGGTAGAGGATGTCATGATGGGTAAAACATGGTTAAACAAGTATTCCCTTGCCTTACCGGCCTCCTCATCTTTTAACTCCTGGAATGTTCCCCATAACACCACACTTTGCCAGTTGGCCTTATCCGTCATCACATCTACCTCGAATTACACATTGGGATTCTTTCGTAAAATATCAAGTTTTCATTCATTCTTTGGTCTGCCCATAAATATATTTTCCATCATACACAAAGGTGGTTGGTACGATGTAAGCTTTCAATCCTATGCAACAGGCAAGGCGGCCAACGGCCTGATTTAATAATAAATTATCAATTTGCCTTGCACTTTATTCTCCAGGCATACCATGTTGATTTCTGACTTTGTTAATAAAATAAATTTTTATTGTACAATCGAATAAGAAAAATCTTCATTCAAAACCTCATCAACACCTTTCCACCCTCATTCACACATCCAGCATTAAAGCTGATGCAGATCGCTGCAATTCGATATAATCACTATCATTCAATTTTACTCTGTCAAACAGTTCATCCGTAGATTTCGCTTTTTTAGAAAAATCATATGTATGGCTACGGCCTGGTCAGTAGGTAGGTTCCATTATTAATACTGGCGAACAGGATTTCATCAGTATCGTCCAGGTGTTCAATAAATACAATGATGCTCTCTAATAGCCCATCTGTTGTAAGATGATCACTTTCCATTAAATCTGAGTCTGACAATGATTTTTTAATGATTTGTATTTCGTTTCTAAAAGTCTGGAACTGACTTATCCAGTACATTGATTCTTTATACAATATGTCTGTACTCATGGTTAGTTATTTCTCGACCTGCTCTTTCAATAACTGTAATACCTGTCTGAATCACCAATTGTATTCCTCAATGAATAATTTATGCGAAGGTATTGGAGGTCTGTCCGGTGATTTATGATCTGGAAACCGCACTTATTGATTTTAAACATGTAATGGCAAAGCAATTGCTATTGAGCATCCTTTTGCTCCTGTAAAACAATAGCTTTAGAAAATGAAACGATTCAAAAGAGGCAATACCAATAATAAAATCTCCCGTATTTTCACTATGATTGTATAACACAGCAGTAGATCTAAATTATGATGAATGCACAAGCTTAGTAGCCGTCAGGCATCGATGTATGCGATAATTGTGTTTTTACTCACTATTGGATTGAGCTACTTTTTACCAGGATATCCCATCATGATCAGTGGTTTACTGGTTGTAATCTTCCTCTCAACTTTTATTAATGATACAAGATCTACCATTTTTGCAGGTATTGGAAGTGTTATGGTAATCATTGGTTTTATCCTCTACAACTTAAGGAAACCAAACATTTACCATCCGATTTCCGAACATCTCTTTGTTTTACTACTTGTACTTTTTACAACAAGCATCGTTCTCTATGTAAAAAGGTTATATAGAAACATCAGTTTTGACAAAACACACCTTACCTCATTATTTGAGAATGCTACAGAAGGGATCATTCTAACCAATAAAGACGGATTGATCATTTTAGTGAATCCAGCAGCCGAAAAAATGTTTGAGTACCAGGCCAAAGAATTGACTGGCCAGAATATAGACCTATTGGTTCCGCAAAAGTACAGGCACCGTCATGTAAAACTAAGAGAAGGGTTCCTGGCTGTGCCTGGGGACAGGGTTATGGGTCATGGAAGAGACTTGCATGGAACTAAAAAAAATGGTCAGGAATTTCCGGTAGAAGTCAGTTTAAGTTTTTATAAGCAGAAAGAAGAACCTCACGTCATTGCCTTTATAGTTGACATCACTCACCGCAAATCAATTGAAAGCAATATGCATCTGCAGCAGGAAGAGTTAGCCAAAGTGACCAACGACATCCGAAAATTGAATATTGAAAAGATTA
>JACMLK010000480.1 GCA_014379665.1 Saprospiraceae bacterium
GTCAATAGGATGATAGTCAAACGAAGCGTATCCTCTGGAAATCGATTTCAACCGGTCATAAAAATCAAATACAATCTCTGCCAATGGCATTTCAAAGGTGATCTCTACCCTTTCAGGGGTCAGATAGGTCTGTTTGGTGAGAATGCCGCGCTTATCCATGCACAATGTCATGATTGAACCTATATATTCGGGTTTTGTGATGACCTGTGCCCTGATGTATGGTTCTTCCACTTTGCTGACCAGTGTAGGATCAGGAAGATCATTGGGTGTATTGATCAGCGTAGACTCCCCTTTATAATTAAAAGAATAATAAGACACATTTGGCACCGTAGTAATCACTTCCTGATCAAACTCTCTGGACAATCTCTCCTGTATAATCTCCAGATGCAACATGCCAAGAAATCCGCATCTGAAGCCAAAACCCAATGCAATGGATGATTCAGGCTCAAAGACAAGTGAAGCATCGTTTAACTGTAATTTTTCCAGACTATCCCTAAGGTCTTCAAAATCTTCGTTTTCAATAGGGTAAATACCAGCAAAAACCATCGGTTTCACTTCTTCAAAACCATGAATCGCTTCGATGCACGGATTTTCATGATTTGTGATGGTATCACCTACTTTGATTTCTTTGGATTCTTTGATGCCGGTAATGATGTATCCGACATCACCTGCTGATAGTTCAGTTTTAGGTATCTGAACCATCTGAAGAATGCCTATTTCGTCTGCTTCATACTGTTTTCCTGTATTAAAAAACCGAACCTTGTCTCCTTTTTTAATGGTACCGTTCATGATCCTGAAATAGGCTACCACTCCCCTGAAAGAATTGAACATGGAATCAAATATCAGGGCCTGTAATGGCGCTTTGGGGTCACCCTTAGGGGCTGGAATCCTGTCAACAATAGTCTTCATGAGCTCTGTTATTCCGATTCCTGTTTTGCCGCTGGCCAGGATAATATCCTCCTTTTTACACCCTAAGAGTTCCATGACCTGGTCTGAAACTTCATCTATCATGGCGGTTTCAATATCTACTTTATTGAGTACAGGAATGATTTCAAGGTCATGTTCAATAGCCAGGTACAAATTGGAAATAGTTTGGGCCTGAATACCCTGGGATGCATCTACCAGCAAGAGCGCTCCTTCACATGCAGCAATGGATCTGGATACTTCATATGAAAAGTCAACGTGCCCCGGAGTATCGATCATATTAAAAGTGTACACTTCACCATCCGTATGGGTATAGTACATCTGAATAGCATGACTTTTGATTGTGATACCTCTCTCCCGCTCCAGATCCATGTCGTCCAGGGCCTGATGTTGCATATCTCTTTCAGAAATAGTTTTGGTAAATTCAAGTAACCTGTCTGACAATGTACTCTTTCCGTGATCTATGTGTGCTATCACACAAAAATTTCTTATATTCTTCATCTGGCACAAAGATATAAAATCCTTAAATATGTTACTGCTTTTGGTTGAGGTATTCTATATCGTCATCTGAAAACAAAGGTAAACCGGCATATTTCATTACAATCTGAATGACGGTGACGACATCCTTCTGACAGTAAGTTACAATTCTGTCGATGTCTCCTTCTTTCCAGTAAATGTGGCCCACCATACTTCCATCAATGTCATCTTTGGGAGATATGATACCAAGTGTGGCGGCAAGAAGGTTTAAAGAGGTATAGTTTTTATAATCACCAAACCGCCACATATCCATAGTGTCCATAATATGGGAAGTCTGCCATGGTTTTTTCCCACTTATATCAAGGATAGGCGGAAATTTTATCTGATTGATCACCATACGCCGGCAAAGAAAGGGGATGTCAAACTCTTTAATATTATGACCACATAATCGACTATTGTCCGGATCATTGTAATGATTGGCGAGTACCTTGGAAAAATCATTCAGAATTCTTGACTCTTCATCACCGGCAAGTGACTTAAGTCGTATTTTTGTGGGGATATCGTCATCAATGGTCAGGAAACCCATTGATATACTCACTACTTTTGCAAATTCGGCAAATATGCCCGCCCTTGATTCATACAAAGCATCGAAATTTGTTTCTTCTGTGCCGCTGCTGTTATATTTTTGCAATTGGTGGCATTTAAGCATCCAAAGCTCCTTTTTCTCGTCAGGAAGCTTCTGAAAACTTTCATACTCAGACACAGTTTCAATATCTATAAAAAGACACCTTTTAAGCAAATGCGGGTCTAAGAACATAAATACAGGGTTTACACTGATACAGTTTTTTAATGGGAATTATCCATTTTTCATAAAAATACCCAAAGTAAATAATAAATTCTTATATTTACCACGTTATAACCAATAAATATTCTTCATTATGAGTACAACACAAGCAAAACAGAATTTTACGGCAATTGCCATTGTGGCTATTATTGCGTTATTAGGCCTCAATGGTTATCAATGGTATGTGAATAGTAAACTTTCTAGTTCCAATCAGATTCAACAGACTGAGATGATGGAGCTGCAAAAAGTTCAGGCTGAACTGGATCAGGATTATCAGGCGGCTTTGGAGAGTCTGGAAGATATGAGGGGGGACAATGCACAACTAAATGCGCTTATAGATAGTCAACAAAGTGAATTGAAGACACAGAAGGAAAAGATCAATAACCTGATCTGGAGTAAAAAAGAACTTGACAAAGCCAAAACAGAGATCAAAACCCTGAATGCCAATGTGGCTAAATATATGGCTGACATTCAACAACTGAAAGATGAAAACAAAATACTTTCAAACGATAACGAGAAACTCACCATGCGGGTAGAGGAAGAAGTGAAAGCAAAAGAAGAAGTCCTGCAGGCTAAAGCATTGCTGGCCTCTGAAAAAGAGAGTCTGGCCAAGACAAATGAAGCACTAGGTTCCAAAGTAGATATGGCCAATGCCATTAAAATTAATTTCCTGGAAGTAAAAGGATACGAGATCAAAGACGATGGCAAACTTAAAGAAAAAAGTAAGGCAAAAGATATTGAAATGCTGAGAACTTGTTTTTTGACAGAAACGAACATGGTCACTTCATCGGGGCAGAAAAAATTCTTTCTGAGAATTATTAATCCACAGGGTGAAACCATAGCCATTGAAGATCGTGGCTCAGGGGTTTTGACCAATAAACTCGATAATACTCAGGTTAGATATACCACTTCCGGAGATATCACCTATAAAAATGAAGACACCAACGCCTGTATTGACTGGACACTGTCAGATAAACTGATCAAAGGAGATTACAAAATTGAAATATATAACAATGGTTTTGCAGTAGGGAAAGGACAGTTCAAACTGAAATAA
>JACMLK010000481.1 GCA_014379665.1 Saprospiraceae bacterium
GATAGCTTTTATATTAAGAGTGAACGCTAAAAACACTTATTTTAATGCGTGAAGACCCGGATGAAATTTCATAAACAAAATAAAATTAAAATTTATGCAGAGATTAGAAGTAATCAAACATTTATTTAATTTCATACATTTTGTGATGATGTGTCAGATGCCTGATTAGATTTAGTTTTACAAAACCTTACAGGCTACACCTCATGACATCAACTATAAGTAATAAAAAACATTAGCATTTCATTAAGAATATTTGGGTCAGCAGGCACAACTATTATGTATACACTTGTGTTATCTTGCCGTATTAAATATTTTCTAAAACTAATTAAGACATATCATATGGCATTTGTATTTACAGACAGCAATTTCAAAGATTCTGCGCTGGCAGGGGGAGTCACTGTTGTCGATTTTTGGGCAGAATGGTGCGGACCATGCAGATTGATAGGACCTATTATTGATGACCTGTCAAAACAGTATGAAGGGAAAGCTACTATAGGAAAGGTCAACGTAGACGATAATCCGGAAATTTCACTGAAGTATGGGGTGAGGAGTATTCCTACCATTCTTATCATCAAGGATGGAGAGGTGGTGGATAAGCAGGTAGGGGTAACTACAAAAGCTTCACTCGAAGCAAAGATCGTTGCGCATTTGTAAATTTATTTTTCAAAACCTATATCAAAACTCCTATTTCATATGTTATGTAACGGGAGTTTTGTTTTATCTTTTGTTTTGTAAATCATAACAGATGAGTTTTTTTGACAATTTTGACCTCAGGCAAGTTGAAAATATAGAATTGCTGGCTAAGCAGGTAGTTGAAGGTTTTATTATTGGGTTGCACAAGAGCCCTTTCCATGGGTTTTCTGTAGAATTTGCTGAACATAGGCTTTACAATCCGGGTGAGTCAACAAAAGACATTGATTGGAAGGTTTATGCGCGTTCAGACAGAATGTATTCTAAAAAATTTGAAGAAGAGACCAACCTTCGATGTCATATTATCATTGATTCGTCATCCTCTATGTATTTTCCTGAGCAACCTGAACGAAAAGGGCTCAATAAATTACAATTTTCTGCATTAGCTGCGGCATCGATAATGAATCTGCTCAGAAAACAGAGGGATGCGTTTGGGCTGAGTATTTTCGACCACGAAGTTAAAATCCATACCAGAGCCAGGTCTTCTACATCTCATTACAGGCTGTTACTTAACTACCTGGACGGACTTATCAAAGATACAGCAAAACAAAAAACTACAGCTACAGCAAAATCTTTGCATCAGTTGGCAGACAATATACACCGGCGTTCTTTAGTCGTGATTTTCAGTGACATGTTTGACAATGAAGAGAAAAGTGATGATATGTTTGCTGCGCTTCAGCACCTGAAATATGCTAAACATGAAGTTATACTCTTTCACGTAACAGATAAAAAACACGAACTCGAGTTTGATTTTGAAAACAGACCTTATTTGTTTGTGGATATGGAATCCGGAGAAGAAGTGAAGTTACAACATCATCAGGTGAAAGAATTGTATATAGAGAAGGTTAAGTCATTTACTGAAGCATTGCGAATGAAATGTCTCCAGTACAAAATCGAATTTATTGAAGCAGATATCAATGAGGGATTTGTACCTGTGTTACAATCTTACCTGGTCAAAAGAAGTAAAATGAAATAAGATGAAACGTTTATGTTACAAGTCAACAGGAACGATTTGAATATGCTCCACTTTTTAATTACCTGTACAAAAAATAAAAATGTCCATAAAATTATCAGAAATTTCGACTAAAGCCCCGTCAGAGTTAAATAAAAAAAAGATTGAAGCCAAAACAATCGATATAGTGATCAAAATCGGCGAATTACAGCACAGAATGTATGCCGAGGGCAAACAGAGCCTTCTTGTTGTACTACAGGGTATGGATGCCAGTGGTAAAGATGGTACCATCAAAACAGTATTTGCCGATTGTAATCCATCCGGTATTGATGCTATCGCTTTCAAAAAACCAACTGAGGAAGAGTTTGCCCATGATTTTCTGTGGAGAGTCCATCAAAGGACACCCCGGAAAGGAAATATTATGATTTTCAACAGATCACATTATGAAGATATCCTGATACAGAGAGTACACAAATGGATTACCGAAGAAAGAGTAGAAAAAAGAATGAATGCCATCAATGCATTTGAAGAATTATTAGAGTTTGATAACAATACTAAAGTACTCAAATTTTATATGCATATTTCTTCCGAGAAACAACAGGAAAAACTTCAGGAAAGAATTGATGATCCAACTAAAAACTGGAAACATAAGGCGGCTGATTGGGATGAGAACGATAAATGGGAAGAATATATGAAATGTTATGAATATGCTATAAATAAAAGTAATATTAATTGGAGTATTGCACCAAGTGATAAGAGATGGTACCGCAATTATTTTATTGCCAAAGAAGTGTTGAGAACTCTGGAAGAAATGAATCCTCAATTGCCTTTACTCGATAAAATAGATGATTGATCTGCAAAAAGTGAGAATTGATAAATGGCTTTGGAGTGTCAGACTCTTCAAATCCAGGTCAATGGCTACCGATGCATGCAAAAGCGGAAAAGTAAAAATAAAAGAAAACAATGTTAAACCATCCTATCTTGTTACAAGCGGTGAACAGATAGAATTAAAAAAAAATGGGTTTAACCTGACATTCAGGGTACTCCAATTATTGGATAAACGGGTATCCGCTACATTAGCTGCGCCTTGTTTTGAAGATTTGACCACGCTTGAAGAAATGAATAAATACAAAGAATGGTTTGTAGGTAAATCAGGTGCCGAATTCAGATTGCGAGGGGAAGGAAGACCTACTAAAAAAGAGAGAAGAGAAATTGATGATTTTAAGGAAATGTATTTTGATGATGAAGAAGTTTTATAACTTTAAAACAACTTAATTTTGAAATTACTCAATGCTCAGCAAATCAAATCATGGGATAACTATACTATAAAAAAAGAACCTGTGGCATCTATTGATCTAATGGAAAGGGCCGCTACATCTTTTACGGATTGGTATCTACAACAGCCTCAGTTTCAACATCAAGACATTATTATTTTTTGTGGTAATGGCAATAATGGCGGTGACGGATTAGCTATTGCAAGAATGCTCAGAGATAAATCTTATCATGTAGTAGTCTACGTCCTTAGATTTGTGAAAGAAGATAGTGTTGATTTTGATGTTAACCTGGGTCGTCTGATGAATTACGGAGATGTAAAAGTGCATTTTATTCATGAACAAATACCTGACCTTCCATCCGGAGCTATGGTCATCGATGCCCTGTTGGGCTACGGGGTAAATAAACCCACGAGCGGTATGCTCAGTCAACTAATCAAATCAATAAACCTTGTCGCAACTCATAAGGTAATTTCCGTGGATATGCCATCAGGACTTCCCTCTGAAGGTTTGGCTACCGGTGATGTCGTATTGGCTGATGAAGTGTTTACGTTTCAGCTTCCAAAACTTAGTTTTTTTCTTAAAGAGCATCAAAATTATGTAAAAAAATGGGTCGTAGGTGATATACAACTTCATCCTGATTATCAGGCTTCAGCCGATTCTGTTTATTTTCTCACAGACCATGAACTGGCATTATCTCTGCACAAAAACAGAACAGATTTTCAGCATAAAGGGGATTTTGGTCATGCCCTGATCATTGCAGGATGTGAAGGAAAAATTGGAGCTGCCATTCTGGCTACAAAAGCATGTCTCCGTGCGGGTGCCGGATTGGTGACTGCTATGGTGCCGGAGACTATGCAGCAAGTATTTTATGGAAGCATACCTGAAGCCATGGTGAGTATATCAGGTCAAACGTGTTTCAGTACTGACCATGCTGAATTTGATGTTGATAACACCATCGGATGCGGACCGGGTTTAGGAAAAGATATAAGTACAGAAAAAGCATTGATAAAATTACTGAATGAAGTAAAAAACCCAATGGTTCTGGATGCAGATGCATTGAATATAGTGGCAAAAGAGAAACATCTGTTGAAGTTAATACCCAAATTTTCCATCATTACCCCTCATCCAAAGGAGTTTGAAAGATTATTTGGAAAAACTGCAAACAGCGAGGAGATGTTTGAACTACAAAGAAAAAAATCTATGGAATATGACCTTATCATAGTGTTGAAAGGGGCATACACAAGAATAAGCACTCCTGAAGGTAAAGTATTTATCAATAGTACGGGTAACCCCGGCATGGCCACCGGTGGAACCGGAGATGTACTTACAGGCATCATCACAGGGCTACTGGCTCAAAAATATAACCCGGAAGAAGCAGCAGTATTGGGAGTGTTTATACATGGGTTGGCCGGAGATATTGCACTGGATAAAGAAAGCCATGAAAGCCTGCTCGCTTCTGATATCATCCTTAATATCGGAGCGGCATTTAAAACATTGGTTTAGGTTTTATAAGAAAAAGTTCTTAATGTTTTTCAACATCAAATGTTTACAATGAAAAAAATAGTTATTCTCTCCGGTGCGGGTATGAGTGCTGAAAGTGGTATAAGCACTTTCAGAGATGCGGGTGGTCTTTGGGAAGGACATGATGTAATGACCGTGGCATCACCGGAAGGTTGGGAAAATAATCAGGAATTAGTCCTTGATTTTTATAATCACAGACGAAGACAGCTGAAAGAAGCGAAGCCTAATAGTGCCCATTACGCCATTGCGTCACTTGAAAAAAAATACGAAGTAGTTGTTATCACTCAAAATGTGGATAATCTGCACGAACAGGCTGGGAGCAGTCGCATTATTCATCTCCACGGAGAGTTAAATAAAGTCAGGAGTTCAGAAATATCATCTCTTATTATGGATTGGACGGAAGATCTGTGCATTGGCGATAAGTGCCCGCAAGGTTATCAGTTACGTCCTCATATTGTATGGTTTGGTGAGATGGTGCCTATGTTGGAACCGGCTATACAGGAATGCGAAACAGGTGATATTTTTATTATAATCGGCACCTCTATGCAGGTGTATCCTGCAGCAGGTCTGATCGCTTATGCACGACGTAACAGCAGTAAGTATTACATCGACCCGAAACCATATCTATCCTATGAACTTAATCAGATTCCCAATCTTGAAGTGATAGCGGAGAAGGCAACCATAGGTGTGGTAGAGCTGGTAGACCTGTTAATGAAGTAGATTATATTCTACAAATTAAATAAGGCAAACCTACATTTGCTATTGAGCTGACCGGAAGCGTTTTTCATTTTAAATAATTTATTTGGTCATAAGTATTTAACAACTTATATTCGTTAAAATATTTGACCTTATGTTTTGGAATTACTATTTGAGTGTGTTATCTTTTGTTTTATTTTGTGCAGGTTGCAAATCGGATCAAAATGCAGATCTGATCATCACAAACGCCAATCTATACGCAGTTGATACCATTTATCAGGGTGCAACGGCTATCGCGGTGAAGGACGGCATAATAATTAGCATAGGTTCTGATGATGAAATCAGGAAATTGGCAGGAAAAGATGCTAAAGAAATTAACGGTCAGGGGAATTTTGTCATGCCGGGATTTATCGAA
>JACMLK010000054.1 GCA_014379665.1 Saprospiraceae bacterium
CAAGTCCAAATCTGCCAAATTTAAGATCTGTATTACTCTACCCATCCCTTTGTTTTTTTGAAGGTACTACCATGAGCCTTGGAAGAGGAACAGACAAACAATTTCAGGTGATAGGTCATCCTAAAATTGCATCCGATTTCTCTTTTACTCCATTGCCAAATGAAGGTTCTAAAAATCCACCACTGAATGGGCAGATATGTTATGGAATTGATCTTAGTAAAATCACGACAGGCAGCATCATCGATGCCAAAAAGATTGATCTTTCCTATCTGATAGATTATTATAAAACGATGACTGACCTGGGTGAAAAGTATTTTTCTGACCATTATTTCATTGACAAACTCGCAGGGTCTGATACACTTCGCAAACAAATTGTCGCAGGCAAGTCAGAAGCAGAGATCAGAAAATCATGGCAAACAGGGGTCGAAGCATTTAAAAAAATAAGGAATAGATACCTTTTATACAATTAAGAGTCACTGAAATTAAAATCTAAAAATACCTATGAAATCATAGCGATTAGGAATACAAACATTCTCTGATGAAGTATGTTAACCTTTGTGATTTAATGCATCGTTTATTTATATTTTTTCAGATTCACTTTTACGGGATATAAGTTTTATACATGAAAAGTTTGGTGTTGTGTTTAATGGCATTTGTGCCACAAGTTTCAAATGCTCAAAAAGATACCCTTATATATATCGGTGATCCTATGTGTTCGTGGTGTTACGGGTTTTCCAGAGAACTTGACAAAATCAGGGCGGAATTTCCTGAAGTGCCATTTGAAATGGTGATGGGAGGGCTCAGAGCCGGCGGTACGGAAACTATAGGTGAACTTAGTGATTTTCTGTATCATCATTGGATAGAAGTGCAAAAGACCAGCGGTACAAAAATAAATTTCAGTATACTTAAGGAAAGTGATATCATGTACGACTCAGAACCTGCATGCAGGGCAGTCATAGTAGCCAATAAATTAAAACCCGGTATAAGTTATGAATACTTCAAAGCAGCACAGGAATCCTTTTACTTTCACAACAATCTGCCCAACGACATAGATACTTACATCAACCTTGCCGTGAAATTTGGTATAAACCCGGAGAAGTTTCACAAACTTTTCATCGCCAAACAATCCCAGGCAGATACCTATTCAGAATTTGATCTGGCTTCAGCTATGGGAGTTAAAGGTTTTCCTTCGCTCATTGCAAAGATTGACGGGAAACTGTATATCGTGACCAGTGGGTACCAGAAAGCTGACCGCATCATAAAGTTACTGCACGGTAGAGGATTATAGGTATATGTCAGAATTCTTCACCACTAAAATCCAGATAATATACATCAGTTTCATTTCTCAATATACCTGATACGTGAAAACCATTCGATTGTGGAATGATTTCTTTGAGATCAAAAACGTTACATGATTTTGGAAGTGGTGCGAATAAAAGAGTAAAAACAAATTCAGTGTTTGGAGGAACACGTGTCCAAACCGGATATCCGCTTATGTTTTCATAGTGTACAAGTTCGCTGCGATTTGAAGCGTATTGATCAAACAGGTAGGTAGTAGGCCAGATTCTTACAAAAGTCTCTGCATAAGTTGTTTTGCAGACGCCGTGGATAATGACCTGACCTTCACATGAGGTGTACTTTTTGAGAGATTTGAGCACATCTGCATTAATGAATGTGGTTGGTTTTTCGATGATAGTAGGAGTCATGAATAATCTTTTACTGAGCAAGGACACGAAATTAGACAAATTGTCAACAATTTTATCTTCTTTTCAAATAAAACTCCATTTTTAAAGGAAAAAAACTAATAAAACTTAACGACAGAAAAAAATATTCCTTACTTTTGTGCTCATTTTTAAATAATAAAATATTATTCACATGATTGCAATCGTAAATATAGCTGGTCAGCAATTTAAAGTGACAGAAGGTCAGGAACTTTTTGTCCACCAGTTAGAAGCCGAATCAGGTGCATCTGTTAGTTTTGACCAGGTTTTTCTGGTCGATAATGATGGAAGTGTGCTTGTAGGCAAGCCGGTATTGAGCAATGCCAAAGTTAATGCCACCGTCATTGGCAACCAAAAAGGTGACAAAGTGATCATCTTCAAAAAGAAGAGACGTAAAGGATATCAAAAGAAAACCGGTCACAGACAGAGTTTTACAAAAATAAAAATTGATTCGATCACCGCGTAACCTAATGGATGAATGGACAAATCCATTTCCAATAAGTAAACGCAGGTATTATCTAACCTAAAAAAAAGAAAAGAAAAATGGCTCATAAAAAAGGTGTCGGTAGTTCAGATAACGGACGTGATAGTCACAGTAAACGACTCGGAGTAAAACTCTTCGGAGGTCAGTATGCAAAAGCAGGGAATATCGTGGTAAGACAAAGAGGTACCAAGTTTCATGCAGGTGAAAACGCATATCTTGGTAAAGACTTTACTATTCATGCTAATGTAGCAGGTATTGTTTCATTCAGAAGAGGAAAAGATGACAGATGTTGGGTTAGTATCAGCCCAATGCTCGATGAAGTAATAGAAACAGCGGCAGTTCTTCCTAAATCTAAACCTGCTTCTGCAACAAAAGCAAATGCTAAGGCAGAAGTTACAGCAACTTCGGAAGAAACTCCGGCAGTGGCTAAAAAAGAAACCGCAAAGACAGCTAAGCCAGCAATAGCGAAAGCTGATAAACCAGTA
>JACMLK010000482.1 GCA_014379665.1 Saprospiraceae bacterium
AGCAGGAAGGATTGAGTTTTCCAAATATAGATATGATAAGGGATCTGGAATTTTCATCAGGAGGATTTGAATCCAAGTATGGAGATAAGTTATCGTCTGTGCTTGACATCAGGTACAAAAGACCTGAAGAAATGCGCGGCAGCATATCGGCAAGTTTGTTGGGGGCTTCTGTACATCTGGAAGGAAGCAAGAGGTTAGGACCAAATGCTTATAATAAATTCAGATATCTCATTGGTGCCCGATACAAGACAAATGCCTACTTGTTGGGTAGTACGAACATTACAGGTGAATATGTACCTAACTTTACGGATATTCAGGCATACCTGAGTTACGAAATTTCCAAAGAACTTCAGGTGGGCTTTATTTCCAATTATAATGGTAGTCATTACAATTTTAAACCGGCTTCGGGCAAAAGTAAAAAAGGGACAATTGATTTTCAATTGGAATTAAACACTGTATTTGAAGGACAGGAAAGTGATGATTTTAGTTATGGCATGAGTGGAGTTTCATTGACCTATGTGCCGGAGCGAAAAAAAAATCCCCTATATTTAAAATTGATGGCATCAGGTTATAAAGCTTCTGAAGAAGAAAAGTTTGATATCCTGGGTTACTACCGGCTTTCACAAATTGAGACTGCTCTTGGAGATAATACAGGTCAGGAGATTGCAGTATTAGGTACGGGAACACAACACGTGTATGCACGAAATTATCTGTACAATACCATAAACAACATTGAGTTTAAAGGAGGAATAGAATTACAATCTAAAAAAGGAAACCGCAATAGTGACCATCTGCATTTTTTGCAATGGGGCGTGAAATTTCAAACAGAAACGTTTGACGATAAACTCAATGAGTGGGAAAGGATTGATTCAGCAGGTTATTCTTTGCCTGACAGAATTAATAATCCTATTACTCCGGATGAAGTCCAACTTTTTAATGTATTGAAATCCAGTAATTTTATTAGAAACAACAAGGTATCAGGATATTTTCAGGATGGATTTACTATAAAAAATCAGAAAAATGAATTTAAGATTTCCATTGGCACGCGGGCTACATATCGTTCTTTGAATGAGGAACTGTTATTCAGTCCAAGGGTTCAGCTTCTTTACAAGCCTTTATCATGGCAACAGGATGTGGCATTTAAACTTTCGGGTGGAATCTACAATCAGGCTCCGTTTTATCGGGAATTAAGAAGACCGGATGGAACCATCAATACAGCTTTGTCATCTCAAAAATCTGTTCAGGTGGTAGCTGGTATTTCTTATGATTTTACCTGGGAGCGCATAAGTAACCGGCCATTCAGAATCATTTCGGAAATTTATTATAAACAGCTTACCGATATGGTATCGTATGAGTTGGATAATGTTCGTATAAGATACGCAGGTGAAAACAATTCTGTTGGCCATATCATGGGATGGGACTTCAGGATCAATGGTGAATTTGTTCCCGGAGCTGAATCCTGGATCAACCTTTCGTTCCTCACGGCCAGGGAGAGCATTAAAGGGGTCAATCATCTGCGGTATGAAATAAGAGATTCCATGCAGGTACCTGTTATTGTTGATGACGTGCCTCGTCCCACTGATCAACTTATGACATTAAACATGTTTTTTCAGGATTATTTGCCCCGAAATGAGAATGTCAAAGTGAATCTAAATTTTTCGGTCGGGACAGGTTTGCCTTTTGGACCAAGACAAAACAATATTGAATTCAGAAATTTTTTCAGATTAAAACCGTATCACAGAATAGATGTAGGGTTTTCTTTCCAATTATGGAAAGCTGAATGGATCAAAAGAAAACCAAGACATCCACTTCGTTTTTCACAGAATAGCTGGATAAGTTTGGAAGCCTTCAATTTATTGCAGATTTCAAATCAGGCTTCTGTCAACTGGATCAAAACGTTGACTAATGAAGAATACGCCTTACCTAATAATCTAACCGGAAGAAGGATAAATGTTCGTCTCAGGGTTGATATATGATTATAAACATTCACTGGAATGATATAAAACATCATTTTTGCCTTATTTTTACTTGACTTTTGTGTGATTTTTAGCTACAAATACTACAAATAACTAATTAAAATTCATCATGAAAGTCAAGTTAATATTCCTAATTATTTTCTTATCTATTATTTTCTCCATCAGAGTTCCGGCTCAACCCTGGATGGAGAGTACATATATCTCTTCTGAGCCTCTTAATTTTTATAAAATACAGCGAGAATTTGAGGCATACTGGAAAGATAGAGTTATTGAAAAGGGAAAAGGTTGGAAACAATTTAAACGATGGGAAAATTATTGGGAAGACAGGGTAAATGAGGACGGAAGTTTCCCTCATTCCGGAATTATTTTGGCTGAATACAATATGTATAAACGTGAAAAGAAAGGTGGAAAAAGATCCATACAGGCTAATTGGGTAAATTTAGGTCCATCCTTTAGTTCGGGAGGCTATTCAGGTTTGGGAAGATTAAATTGTATCGGATTTCATCCTTCGAATGAGAACATAGTGTATGCCGGTGCAGCCGGTGGAGGATTATGGAAAACGGTAGATGGAGGTGCAACCTGGACTACTTCGACTGATAATCTGGCTGTGTTGGGTGTATCTGGTATTGTCATTCATCCGACCAATCCCGACATAATGTATATTGCAACAGGAGACGGTGACGCCGGTGATAATTATTCTGTTGGTGTGCTTAAATCCACAGACGGTGGTAATACATTCAATACAACCGGACTGAATTGGAGTGTAACCAACACACGCCGGATCAGGAGGCTTATCATTGACCCCGATGATCATAATACGCTCCTTGTGGCTTCATCCATTGGTATTTATCGAACGACTAACAGTGGTACAACGTGGACTCTGGAAGAAACAGGTAACTTTTACGATATTGAAGCTAACCCGGATGGAGCAACCCAAACATTCTATGCCTCGACCGGTGGAATTGTGTATAAGTCGACCAACAATGGGGACACATGGTCCAATGCTTTTACAATTTCAGGCAGTAGCAGGCTATCACTGGCAGTGTCTTTAGCCAATAATAATTATCTTTATGTGTTGAGTTCGAAATCTTCAAATAGTGGTTATAATGGGGTATACAGATCAACTGATTCAGGATTAAATTTTACTTTGAGATCCAGTACACCAAATATTATGGGGTGGTCGACTACAGGGTCTGATTCCGGAGGGCAAGGCTGGTATGATCTGGTCATCACGGCTGATCCTAACAACGCAGAAACCATTTTTGTAGGTGGAATAAATAATTGGAAGTCTACAGACGGCGGTATTACATGGGCATTAAAATCCCATTGGTATGGGGGAGGAGGAGTACAGTCTGTCCATGCCGATAAACATGCTATGGAATGGTTTAACGGATCTTTATGGGAGGCGAATGATGGGGGTTTATATAAAACCATCAATGGTGGTAATACATGGGTACATAAATCCAATACTATGGTCATCAGCCAAATGTACCGCTTAGGGGTATCTCAAACAGACTCAAAAGTCATAGCCGGATTGCAGGACAATGGCACCAAACTTTTAAATACAAATAATAACTGGTCTGATGTATTGGGAGGAGATGGTATGGAATGTATCATCAATCCCACCAATTCGAATGTGATGTATGGAGAAATGTATTATGGAAATATCAACAGGTCAACAAATGGTGGAAGTTCATGGTCAAATATCAGTAACAATATACCGGGAGATCCTCAGGGGGCTTGGGTGACACCGTATATGCTTGATCCCAACGATGCATCAATCATTTACGTAGCGTATGACAGCCTTTATAAGTCAACCGATCAGGGAAGTTCCTGGATAAAAATCGGGTCAACTATACAGATTGACTCATCAATTAAGACTCTACTGGCACTGGCCCCATCCAATTCTTCTTATATTTACACCGGCACTTCCAATAAGTTATATCGAACTCAAAATGGTGGTTCTTCATGGACAACACTGACCGTGCCAGGCTCCAATACATCTGCAATTGCTATCCATCCCGAAAATCCGGATATTTTGTGGGCTGTAAGAAAAGGTTATAGTGACGGGTCAAAAGTGTATAAATCAATCAATGGCGGCTTGTCATGGACAAATATAAGCGGCACATTGCCCAATCTTTCAGCTAATTGTATACTTTATCAAACCGGGACTGATGACGGACTTTATGTAGGTATGGACTCCGGGGTGTTTTACAGGGATAATACGATGTCCGATTGGGAATATTTTTTTGATGGATTACCCAATGTGGAGATTACAGAACTGGACATTAACTATTCCAATAATTTTATTTATGCTTCTACCTACGGCAGGGGCATATGGAAAACTGAGTTAATTGGTTATATGCCTTCCTGTTTTACGCCTGTTAGTCTGAATGCGTCAGATATTAAGACAAATAGTGTGACTTTAAACTGGAACAACCCACTCATAGTGCCGACAGCTTATGAATGGGCAACTACTTTCGTACCATTACCACCTTCAACCGGTACTGTTGTGAATGGAACATCTATCATAATAACCTCATTGAGCAGTGCCACTTTTTATTATTTTCATGTCAGAAGTGCTTGTGATGAATCAGCTTTTTCTTCCTGGGTTACCATAGGACCAATTAAAACATTGCTAGGCTGTAATGATAATTTTTATGATTCAGGTGACGTATCAGGTAATTATAGCGATAATGAAAATGTGATAGTTACACTTTGCCCTGCCGTTGTGACACAGGCCATCAAACTCAATTTTACTTCTTTTGATGTTGAATATGAATGGGATGCCTTATATGTATTTGATGGCCCAGATATATCATCACCCATGATTCCCAGTTCAAATCCTGCAACTCAGTCCGGATTTCCTGCAGGTGGATATTACGATTCATTTTCTCCGGTGATAGTGACTGCTTCTTATGAGACGGGGTGTCTTACGATTCAATTTCTGAGTGACCCATCGGTAACCGGTACAGGTTGGAGCGCAGGGCTTACCTGTGTTAATCAATGTATTAACCTTGTGGATAATCTGAATGATCATGGGATAGGATCATTAAGAAAAGAAATTGGATGTGCTTTTGATGACCAGAATATTATTATAGATCCATCAATATTTGGACAAACTATTAACTTAAATACAGGGGTTATCAATATCAACAAGAGGATAAATATAGTGGTGCCTGCAGGTAACACGATCAATATCCGAGCCATGAATATTGGACCGGTTTTTCAGATTCCTGAAGATAAATCCCTGATGTTAGGCAATTTAACCATTTATGGAGGGTCAAACATACAGGGAAGCGCGATCATTAATAACGGAGACTTGCTGTTAAATAATGTGATTATTTATCAACCCGCGGCATCAGCCGGAACAGCAAGTACCATTCTCAATAATGGCAATGGTTCCGTTAATATTATGGGAAATACACAGCTAAAAATTGAATAATAAAGTCTCCGGTTCAATAAAATGAAAATGCTTCTGCGTCAAACATGCCCAGATCACTGATTTTTATCTTAGGTATGACCAGTAAGGCCATAAACGATAATGTCATGTAAGGTGCATGCAGCGTACACCCATGTGCTTTGACAAAGGAAGAAATCTCGCTATACAAATGTCCGATCTCATGACAAGGTTTATCACTCATCAGACCTGCTATTGGCAGAGGGATGTGTATCCTACTATCTTTTGCAACTGCTGAGAGACCACCTTTACTTTCTATCAGCAGGTTTACAGCTTTAATAATTAATGCATCATCATCGCCAACAGCAATTATGTTATGAGAATCATGAGCAACTGTAGATGCAATGGCACAACCTTTTAGCCCGAAATTTTGAATAAATCCAACGGCAGCCGGGGCATCATGATATCTGTTAATAACAGCGATTTTTATAATACCCTTTGAAAAATCCGGTAAAAGGTAACCTGATTCAGTAGGAAGTGATGCAAATAATTTCTCCGTGACCAAGGACCCGTCCACAGCAACAATGATTGGATATTCAATTAAGCCAATATCTTTAACCTTAAGAATGTCAGCGTGTTGTACGTTAATGTTAAATTGATTAATTAAGGTTTTTTTCGGATTTTTATATTGATCATTTCCGGGAATTATTTCATTACCATTAATAAATGTTTTTATAATGTTGAAATCAACCAAGGTGTCAACCACTATAAAATCTGCGGGGTCACCTTCCCGTAAATGCCCAACAGGAATGTTATAATGAAAGATTGGATTTATACACGCTATTTTCAAAACATCATATAGGTCATATCCGAGTTGAAGGGCTTTTTTAACAAGTAAATTTATATGTCCTACAATGAGGTCATCCGGATGTTTGTCATCACTACAAAACATGACATCATCAGGGTGGGTCGATATGATAGGGTGTAATGCATCAAAATTTTTAGCAGCCGAACCTTCTCTGATAATGATTTTCATTCCATGGTCCAGTTTATCTGATGCCTCTGCAAGTGTGGTACACTCATGGTCAGTGGAGATACCATGATCAATATAATCTTTGGCCTGTAAACCCCTGAGACCGGGAGCATGTCCATCTACTGGTTTGCCATAATAAGATGCACACTTTATTTTAGCTAGCACCTCCGGGTCATTATTCAATACTCCGGGATAATTCATCATCTCAGATAAATACCAGATATCTTCTGATGCCAGCAATCTGTCTACTTCCTTACTATCCAGTGTGGCTCCTGCGTTTTCAAATGTGGTAGCAGGAACACAGGATGGTGCCCCAAAGAAAATTTTTATAACTGCATTACGACTATTATCAATCATAAATTGTACACCATCAGTTCCGCATACGTTGGCAATTTCATGAGGATCTGACACAGTGGCGACCGTTCCATGTGATGCGGCTACTTCTGCAAAAGCCATAGGCGTAACCATGGAACTTTCTATATGAATATGAGCATCAATAAATCCCGGAAGAATATATTGGTCAGGTACTATGTCAGCTTCTGATATAGAAATGATATGCCCTTCGGCAATGGTAATCCTTCCCTTGAAGGTACGTTTTCCAATAATGTCTACAATATGACCTGAAATATTACCTGGACTATGCATCTTTATATTATTTTACTTGCAAAATATTGCTTAATCAATATCAGGTGTACCTATGATACTAATGATGCTCGTGTCCACCGTGATGTACATGCCCATGATCAAGTTCAGAATCAGTTGCTTCTCTTACGTTTAGAATGTCACCTGTGAAATGAAGCGTTCTCCCTGACATTGGATGATTAAAGTCTACTACGACCACATCCAATTTAATATCCTCAACCACTCCATGGTAGGTTCTGCCTTGATCATCATTCATTTGAAGGGGACTTCCGGCTTTCAGTTTACTTCTGTCGATCTGTCCGTTTTCATCCGCAAAATTTCCGATCGGAATTTCCACCACGGCTTCATCTTCATATAATCCATAAGCATCTTCCGGTTCAAGGGTAAATGCAAACTTATCCTCTGCTACCTTATTTTCCAGATGCTCTTCGAATGATGGCAACATCATACCCACACCAAAAATAAATTCCAGGGGCTCGGAGCTGTAAGTTTCTTCTAATAATTCACCATCTGGTGTGTCTTCCGTAAGTTTGTAATGCAAAGTCACGACCTGGTTTTTTTGTATATTCATTATGCTCGTTATAAATTGAATGAGTTAAGGTCGCAAAATTAAAAGAATAGTGATTATTTTTTACATGGAATATGAACAATTTTAGGTGTAGTTCTTATTTTTAAAGAATTGGATTAAGCTAATTTTAATGTAGCTCCAAAACATCTAACTTGCAAAAAGGAAATTCAGTGTCTTCTTTTATTTCATCCGGACTTTTGTCAAGCACCTTTGCTTTAAATAGCCTGAGAAGATTTGACTCCTGAGACAACCTCAAATCAATATGGACTAAACAGTCATTATTAAAAGATTTGTGGGTGATTTGAATGTCTAATTCTTTCAATACATTGAGAATGTGTCCCATGTGATCATATCCAAAACTAAGTACATAGGAACGATAAAGATATTTTTCTAAAGTAGAAGCATTGGAAAGCGCTTCTCTGGAGGCTTCTCTGTAGGCATGTATCAGACCTGATGCGCCTAATTTAACACCTCCAAAATACCGGATCACAATGATGACCACGTTGGTAAGTTGGTGACTCAATATCTGGCCATAAATTGGTTTGCCTGCTGTACCTGATGGCTCCCCATCATCATTAATGCGGAAACGATTATTATCCGTACCGATTTTATAAGCATAACAATAGTGTCTAGCTTTAGGATGTTTGATTTTTAATTCTGCCATGAGGTTATTCAGTTCATCCTCGTGGTTAAAATTATAAACGTAGGCAAGAAATTTACTCCCTTTATCTTTGAATTCTCCGTGAGCTGGTTCTGATATCGTGATGTAGGTGTCTTCCATCATAAGTTATCAGGCAAGTGAGATAAAGAGGATGGTCAAAATAGCTAAAATAAATCCTGTCATTTTCACCTTTGACAAACGCTCACCGAATATAAATAATCCAAAAATGGCAGCTACAATTAGTATACCCACATTATTGATTGGGAAAACAACTGAACCTTCCCAGCCTTGCTTAAGCAGCAGGAGCAAAAGATAAATTGAGAAAAAATTTGGCACGCCAAGAATAATTCCTCCAAGAATGTTTCTGAAAGTCACTTGAGTCTTTCGTCGGAGAAGTTGTAAGATCAGAAGGATCAAACCACAGAAACCGGCAGACAGGAAAAGCAATGTAATAAATCCAAGATCTCCGTATTGTGACATGTTTTGATGCCCTACTAAAAAAAATACACTGTCTATAATACACGAACTCAAAAATGTAAGAATTGGAAAAATCCAGATATGCCTTTTTTTATGAGTAACGACTTTGTCATCTTTTCCCCCATAACTGAGCAATAAAATGGCAATTATGGAAGTAAAAATTCCAACCCACTTCAGAGTGTTGGAAGATTCTCCATAAATCAGGATGGCAATCAGGGTAGGGGCAATCAGTGCCATTTTTTGAAAGACTGATGCTACGGTCAAACCAAAATGTTGTATGGTAAAGGCCATAAGGTTAAAAGCAACAATAAAAATACAGCCAAGACTTAGAGCGTACCAAAACCAGGATTGAGAAAAAATATGTTCCTGAAAGGGTTTTCCTTCGGCTACTATAAAGGCGGTCAGCACACAAACCAAATAATTGACTACTATGGCTTGAAAATTGTCAACCTTATATTTATCGAAAAGTTTGAATATTACTCCAATAAAGGCATTGAGAAAAATGCAGGTTATCAGAATCCACATAACTCAATCCTTTTTGGAAATTAGTAAGAGGGATGCTGGTCTGATCTCGAAAGTAATACTTGAAGCAGCTACAAATCCCTCTCCATCAACATGAAAATAACCATCGGTATCTTTATTTTCAATCGTTATTTTATTTGATCTGAAAAAATCTACCAACGGACTTTTATGAAACGATTTATTCAACATGCGGGAAACCAAAAAAAAGTAACGGAATAAGTGTGCCTTTTTAACCAGAATGATGTCAAACATACCATCATATAATACTGCAGAAGGCGCAATTGCAAAATCATATCCATAGATGGACCCATTGGCAATGACAGCCATAGCATATTCCTGCTCTGAAATTCTATCTTCGGTTGTTATTTTCAAATGCATAAACCTAAAACCAATACTTTCCTTCAAGGTATTAATAAAATAAGGAATGAATCCCCGTCTTTTGTTGAGTTTCGTTTTGAAGGCAACTGTAGCATCAAGTCCGAGTCCTGCGACGTTAATAAAAAACCTGTCATTGGCCAGCCCGGTATCGATATAAATTAAATGACTTGAATTGATAGCCCTGATTGCTCCGGCAACATCACGTCTCAATCCCAGATGGTAAGAAAATCCGTTCCCTGAGCCATGAGGTACTACTGCAAGGGCAGTGGTTGATCCAACTAAAGATGTGGCAACTTCATTAATGGTACCATCACCACCCACAGCGGCCACTGCAAAATAACCCTTATCGCGGGCTTCAGCACTTAATAAAGTAGCATGTTTTGGATATTCAGTATAACAGATTTCGTAGTCAAATATATTAGTGTCTAAATGCTCATTGATCATGTCATTCAGTTTTGCTTTGGATTTTGTTCCTGAAAATGGATTTGTTATAAATCTGATTTTCTTTTTAATAGCTGTTGAAGACATTTTATATTTTTTTTACACTGGATCATATTCATCATGAAAAGTCCAATAACTTTTTTTTGATTTTTTCACCAAAGCGCAAAAGTACAAATAAAGAATGGAAATAATTTCAGGATTGACTTTGAGACATTATGAAGGTATAATTCATCTCAATTTAAATTTTTATACAAGTATAAAAATAAAATATAATGCTTTTCCGGATCATCGGAGCCATTTATTATCCTTATACCACTGAACTGTTTCAGGTATGCCTTTTGTAAGATCATATTCAGCCTTAAATTCAAGTTCCGTTTCCAGGTCAAGAACATCACATTTCCAATTACGGGCTTTGATTTCATTGACTTTATCGATGTTTAGCGGCGGGTAGCTATCCCAAATACCGGCAGCTTTTTCACTGACAAAGGCGACTAACTTAATAACTGGTATGGGTAGTCTTATTTTAAAGGTTCTTTTATTAAGGCTTTCACGAATAAACCCGCTAAAAGCATCTCCCGTATAAACATGACCGTCTGTAGCGAAATATGCCTTATGTTTGTAAGGACTAAATATAGCTAAGATCATCAATCTGGCCAGATCTTTAACATAGATGAAAGTCAGATGCTGAGGTAAAAAGCCCGCATTCAGCTCTATTCTTCTATTGATCATCTGAAATACATTCAGCAGATCTTTTTCTCCCGGACCATATACCGCTGTTGGTCTGATAATGAGAAAGGGGATGTCACGTTGCTGAGTTAAATATATTTCAGCCTCAAGTTTACTTTTGCCATAATAAGTGACAGGGTAGGGAATTACATCCTGTGATAAAATACCATTTTTCTGAAAGTCTGCGGGACCAGTTGCCGCAAGGCTACTGACAAAAAGGAATTTTTTTAAAGTAATCCCTGATTTCCTGATGGCTTCTATCACATTTATCAGATAATCCCTATTGACCCGTAAATATTCACCGGGATCCGGTGATTTGGTGACACCGGCATTATGAATAACGTAGGTAAACTGATATTTTGTAAAAAAAGAAGACATTTGATTTACGTCCATATAGTCAAATTCCAGAAAGGTGATATTCAGATCCTTTATAGAACTGATATTACTGTTTTTCCTGATGGCAGCATATACTTCAAGACCGCGTTTTAGCGCTTCTTCAACAAGAAAAGTACCGATAAATCCATTTGCTCCGGTAATCAATATCTTCTCTTTGATCATTTATTAAATTTTTTTCTTGTAAAGTCTGTATGTTTTATATTTCTCGCCATTGAGATGTTCTGCAGCAGCTACCATAGCCGTATTGCTCTCAAGTATCCATGATGCTTCTCCTCCTGTTATACCTCGTCGTCTGGCTTCCTGAATGTTTTTAGCAAAGAAGATGGTTTCAATTCCCATTTTTCTGTATTCTTCAAGGACTCCAAGTGCCATGATACGTACAAATTTAGTCTTGTTTTTCCCAAATAGCAGTCGGAATATTCCGAAAGGGAATAATTTACCACGCTTATTTTTTATCAGTACTTCATTAATATTCGGCAAAGTGAGTCCAAAGCCAATAGCCTTACCTTCTTTTTCTGCAATATAAGCAAAATTCGGATCTAACAACATTTTCAAATCATTTTTCAGATACTCGAATTCATCATCCGTAAATGGGACAAAGCCCCAATTTTCTTCCCACGCATCATTATATATTTTTTGAATCCTTTTAGCTTCATTATTGATGTCCTTCAGGTTGACATTGCGGATGGTGATGCCTTTTCCCTTTAATCTGTTTTCCACGGCATCAGCAATTCTAAGTGATTTTTCTGATGCCTGTAGGGCATTTATCATGAATGCAAATAAATCCATTTCCTTTTTCAGGCCGTAGCTTTCTATCAATCCTCCATAATATGGTTTATTATAGGTCATCATTATTTTTGGTGGGTCATCAAATCCCTCTACCAATGTTCCCGCTGTTTCGTTGGTTGTAAAATTTGTCGGTCCCATAAGATATTCATGTCCATTTTCTTTGGCGTAGGCCATGGCTTTATCCAAAAGTGCATGACAGACTTCCTGATCTTCAATAAAGTCAAAGAAACCAAAAAAACCAACATTGCTTTTGTGATGCCTGTTATAATTTGTATTATGAATGGCTGCTATCCTTCCTACAATGTTATCATTTTTTTTGGCCAAAAAATATTTGACTTTACCATATTTATGAAACGGATACTTTTCCGGATTCATCATATCTTTTTGACCAATAAATATTTCGGGAACATAAAATGGATCATTTTTATAAAGATCGTGGGGGAAATTGATAAAATCAGAAATACCGTCTTTAAAGGTGACTTCTTGAATTTTAATACTCATTTTGAATGTTTTATTTATGGATAAACTTTAGGAAACAAAGGTATCAATAATATATTTGCTTATATATTTGAGATCAACAAATCAAAAATTCAAGAGTAAAATATCCGGAATAGGATGACAAACAAATATATGAGCAGGATAAGAAAAAACCTTAAACATGATAAATTATCAAAACTGATTGTCTTTTATAATGCGGATGTATTATAAAAACAGCAGATAATTATGGTGTACACTTCATCTTTAACTGAGGTGTAAAATGTCAATAGTAAGAAAATATTTTAACTATGAACCAACACATCTTTAGTATCAAACACGCCTATTTCATTGGCAATTTGTGCGAGTACATCAACTGAGGTATCTATTTGCTCTGTGGTATGTGTAGCCATCAATGAATATCTTATCATTGATGAAGTACTTGGCACTGCAGGTGATACCACCGGATTGACAAATATCCCTCGTTCCAATGCCATTTTGGTAAGTTGGAATGTTTTATAATCATCCCTGATCAGAATGGGGATAATTGGGGTTACTGAATGACCGGTGTCAAATCCTGCGGCTTTTAGTGTAGCCATGGCGTAATGAGTATTATCCCAAAGCGCTTTTATTCTTTCAGGTTCTTCCTGGATAAGATCAAGCGCTGCAATGACACTGGCAGCATTTGCGGGGGCTATGCTTGCACTGAATATAAGAGACCTTGCGTTATGTTTGAGATAATTTATAGTGTCGTGATCAGCTGCAATAAATCCGCCAATACTTGCGAGGGACTTACTGAATGTCCCCATGATTAAATCTACCTGATCTGTAAGACCAAAATGATCAGCAGTACCACTTCCGTTCCTGCCTAGCACACCTAAACCATGCGCATCATCCACCATAATACTGGCATTGTATTTTTTTGCTAACTGGACGATTTCTGGTAAATTAGCGATATCACCCTCCATGCTAAAGACGCCGTCTATCACGTTTAGTTTTATTTTGTCTGGTTCACATCTGCTCAGGGCTTTATCAAGTGAATCCATATCATTATGGCCGTACTTCATGACCTTGGCAAAAGAAAGCCGTGCTCCATCTAAAATGCACGCGTGATCCAATTCATCCAATAAAAGATAGTCATGTCTTCCAGGTATAGAAGAAATGACGCCCAGATTGACCTGAAAGCCTGTACTAAACACAAGTGCTTCAGGTTTACCAACAAATTTCGCCAACTTTTCTTCAAGTTCAAGATGTATATCCAATGTCCCGTTCAGGAAACGTGAGCCGGCACACCCGGAGCCGTATTTTTCAATAGCTCTGATAGACGCTTCTTTCAGTTTCGGGTGATTGGTAAGTCCCAGATAACTGTTTGACCCAAACATCAACACATCTTTACCAGCGATTTTAACCACTGTATCCTGCTCTGATTCAATAGTCCGGAAGAATGGGTATAATCCCATTTGTTGAATCTGTTGTGGCAATGTATAACCCACCATTTTTTGTTTCAATGGAGACATGATAAATTATTTTAATTGAGCGAGTAAATTAAATGAAATAATAATTATATCTTAACTTAACACGCAAATATCTGAAATAAGTTTCATATTAAAAGCAACCAAAGCCAAGTTTTTAAAAAATTAGTTGGTTTTCCTGGTTATCAGACACCTATAAAACTGAAATAAAAATTATATTTTCTCTGTAAAACTTTTATTTTGACTAATTTTGCAGTAGTAACCGCTGATGAAATTTTTCATTTAGTATGAATGCAATTCCAAAACCAAAATTTCATGACGGTTTGCCTTCAGTTTTGACATTATTAACTAAAGTATATACATATTGAAAAGAATTTTAATCACGGGAGCTGCCGGTTTTCTTGGCTCCCACCTTTGTGACAGATTCGTAAGTGAAGAATTTACAGTCATCGGAATGGACAATCTGATTACAGGTAATATCAAAAATATTGAACACTTATTCCCTTTAAAAAACTTTGAATACTATCATCATGATGTATCAAAGTTTGTACATGTACCCGGGCAGTTGGACTATATATTACATTTTGCATCTCCGGCAAGTCCGATTGATTATTTAAAGATGCCAATACAAACACTGAAGGTTGGTTCATTGGGTACACATAATCTTCTTGGGTTGGCAAAGTCCAAAAATGCCCGGATATTAATTGCATCCACCTCCGAAGTATATGGTGATCCACTGGTACATCCACAAAGGGAAGATTACTGGGGCAATGTCAATCCGATTGGTCCACGAGGTGTATATGACGAGGCCAAAAGATTTCAGGAAGCTATCACTATGGCATACCACACCTATCATGGTCTGGAGACCAGAATTATTCGGATATTTAATACCTATGGCCCCAGAATGAGGGTTGAAGACGGTAGAGTGCTGCCGGCCTTTTTCTGTCAGGCGATACGAGGAGAAGGATTGACGGTATTCGGTGAGGGCAACCAGACGAGGTCTTTCTGTTACGTGGATGATTTGGTAGAAGGCATATACAGATTGTTGTTCAGTAATTATCATTTACCTGTTAACATCGGTAATCCATCAGAAATTACCATATTGCAGTTTGCCAAAGAAATAATGGCTTTAGTTCAAAACCCCAAAGCCCATATCATTTATGACCCTTTACCTGTGGATGATCCCAAACAAAGACAACCTGATATTACTTTGGCAAAAGATATTCTTGGCTGGGAACCTAAAGTGTCCCGGGAAGAAGGATTGATAAAAACATACAAATATTTTAAAGACTTGCTGAAAGGCATGGATTAACGTTACTGAAAAATAACACAATCTGTCTTTAATATATGCGCTCTTGAGTTTAAGCGTCAATTGTCATACAGTTAATGATCAGGCTAACAATCAACCAATTATGTGTATTATAATTTAGCGCTTTGTTTTGATGATGAGTTAAATTATAAAATTTGGAAAAAGAACAACATGTCAATAAGTTCTTTATATGGACAAAGCACTACTTGCTTTGCTCTTCTCTGAGTTTCATAAAATCATCTGTCATTTTAAACGGCATACCAATGACTGTATGATCTTCTTCATAACTGCGTCCTTTTTCATTTTTAAAATTGTACACATTAATTTTATTGATCATCAGGTCCAATACGATAAAGTAATTATTTGACTTGCAGTCACCTGCTTTGCATCCTGTAAAATAGATCATCTCCCCATCTTTTTTTAATGGCGTTTCTTCGTTCCAGTTTTCCTTGAATTCAGCGAAATCAGATTTCATGATGTCTTCAATCCTTGAATACAGTCCATATTTTTGAAAAAGATCAATTTCTTTTGGTAATTTACCTACGTGCTTCTCCAGATCTTTAAAATTTGCCGTCGAAGCAGGAGGTAAAGTCATCGCTGTATCAGCGGAATCTGTTGTTTGCATATCGCCATCATTGGACGAATTATTTTTGCACGAACAGATTAACAAAATGAGAACTGTGATAACGGTAAAGTATTTCATGAAGCACAATTTTTTTAAGCACCTAAAAATCGCTGTAAAATTAATTTTTATTTCACTGATATTACCATTAGCTTCGCACTTATTTGAAATTTAAAATATGGTAACCACATGTATCCAAAATGTATTGTAATAGTATTTGTATTATTCACTTCCATGATATCGGCACAAGTGATTGAACCTACTGACCCGAGGGCTACAGAAGACTGGTCACGAAAACCTCCTGTCATCACCGGAAAACCATTAAAGTGGGAAGTTCCTTCTGATGCTGTTGTTTTATTAGGAAACAGTACAGATCAATGGACAAAAAAAGACGGATCTCCGATTGACTGGATGCTTGAAGATGGAGTGCTGACGGTCAAACCCGGAACAAAAGATATTATTTCAAAAGCTTCATTTGGTGACTGTCACCTGCATCTTGAGTGGAGGAGTCCTGTGGTAGTAAAAGGTGATGGACAGAATAGAGGCAATAGTGGTGTCTTTCTGCAATCCCGTTATGAAATACAGATACTTGATAATTTCAACAATGAAACATATTACAACGGCCAGGCAAGTGCATTATACAAACAATCTCCTCCTTTGTTTAATGCATGCAGTAAAACCGGGGAATGGAACACCTACGATATTATCTTCAGTGCCCCAAAATTTGATAAATTTGGTAATAAACTGGCTTCAGGTAGGGTGACTGTCATACACAACGGCATTGTGACACAAAACAATACAGAAATTCTGGGTACTACGGAGTATATTGGTTTCCCAAAAAGCCCAATCCATGGCGGTGCACCCATCATACTGCAGGATCATGACGGTCTTGTGAGCTTCAGGAACATTTGGGTCAGAAGATTGTAATGGTATGCCTCAATTTGACACTTTAATTTTTGATCTCGGTGCAGTACTCATAGACTGGAATCCAAGATATCTGTACCGACAGTTATTTGTGACTGAAGATGCATTAGAACACTTTCTTTCAGAGATATGTACATCTCATTGGAATGAACAACAGGATGCCGGCAGATCTTTTGAAGAAGCAACAACCACGCTTACTGCTCAATTTCCTCAATACACCTATGAAATATCCGTGTACTATGGTCGTTGGAAAGAAATGCTCTCCGGACCTATAAAAGAGACTGTCGAAATACTG
>JACMLK010000483.1 GCA_014379665.1 Saprospiraceae bacterium
AAGTAGTTATTTCTCCTGATGATGTACCCAGACTACTTGTAGCACTTAGATTTCCTGTGGTCACGATAGCAGACAAATTTGCCCTTGCTGCCGGATCTGCTACAGCACATGGGGTGTAACCCAAACCTGTGATAGCTGTCATACTTCCGGGTATATTCCAGGCCCAGCCATTACATGGGTTTGAAGTACATCCTGTAAAAGTTTGGGAGTAATTGATCTGACTATTTAGTAAATGTGGAATCCAGATGAGTATTAAAAATAACCAATTTTTAAGCATTTTATTAAAATTACCTTGCACTTCTATATTTTGTTGATTTAAAATAATATCAGGATTTTCAAAAGTTGTGTCTGAATTACGAGCCATTTTGTTTTGGTTTATAAGAGTCTGAATTTTGTTTTGGTACCGGGAGAAAATTTGAGCATTTCATTTTTCATGTTACCTGTAATATTGATAAAAAGCCATTTGGCACTATCATATGCTAAATTAGGTATTATTTTTTTTAATGTTTGTAACTTCTGAGCTGAAGTTATTGGTAATTTATTTGAAAGATAATGAAGGTCAACGCTTAAAAAAGCTTGATTTTGGCGTACAAAAGATCTGATTATTTGTAGGAGAAAAATTATGGAAGAAACAATAATCCGGAACCCATGTAAACAAAGGAAGATAATAGAAAAAGTAAAAATGAGGATGAGCATATACTCCGCTGATGCACAATCCAACATATATGCAAACATGGACATATTCCATTTTGGATGATACATCCAGGGTACGAAAGTGTAGGAAATTCCCAAAAAGGAAATTACCGCAAGTGTTAAGCTCAGGTTCACGAATTGATTCTTAGAATTAGGTTCTTATGGCAAATGTATTTACTTTAAACTATAATCAGACATATTTTAAAAATTAAAATAATTAAAATTTTATAAATATAAACTGCTTGTTTTCTAATTTTTTTATATCTGTTTTTAAAATATTTATTTTATATTGATATTTAAATTATTGTATACTGACAACTGCAATTGACTTGAAAAAAGCCCCCTTGTCGTTTATCATTTTTACAAAATATATAAGACAAAATAAATGAATTTCAACAAACGGACGAGGTCTGTTTCATTTACTCTTCTGTAATTTTGCTTAATTGTGAAATATGAATACCACCAGGTCCCAGAAAAAAAGGCTTATTCTGAGGATTAATCAACTTCAAATCAACATTGATCAAGGTCAAAGTCTTGTTGGGGTGAATGGCCAAACCGTGAGTAGTATTGTTAAAATCCACTGTAATGACCGGTCTGGCATTAATACTTAAACCGTTGATGCTTACATTTTTGTCGACTGTTAATGCTTCTGTTAAGATAGTAGCATTATTAACAGGCTGATCATAAAGTATTGTGCCACCTTCAGCGATACACCATAATACGTTCCGCAATGAACCGAACCCTGAATTATGATTATTAAGTACAACTCCACCTTCCACAGTAATAATCTGTGTTTTGGAACCACTACATCCTACATTATTGGTAACTGTTACAGTGTATGAAGTAGATATTAATGGATTTATATCCAGCACATTTGAGTTATGCCCGGTACTCCATGAATATTGTGTCCCACCTGTTGCTGTAAGCATTACCTGACCTCCGGAACAAATATATCCATCATTTGCTATTGGACCGGAATTTTCAACCATATCAATCCCAACCATTAAACCTGTATTATTGGAATCTGTGTCATCACAATCCAGATTATTATCCGCATAACCCGAGCCTGGCCAACTGCATGCTAATATAAAATTACCCGGTCCCCCAAAACCGTCTCCATCATTATCCACATAATATTTTATAAGGTAACTTTCCTGATCAACGATGCAAAAAGAAGCATTGGTTTCATCATGCATAAATTCAGGAAAAAAACAATCCCGTGCGCCAAATATAAAAGTTTGTTCTCCTGTCCATGAAGTATCACGGATTATAATCTGAACATTTCCATCAGGACCTATTACAGGTTCCAGAGGAGCAAAATCAATAATAAATGGTATATCAGGATTGCCCTCAATCTTATGTGGAACATAAAGAAGCGAAGTTTTATAAGTTAATTCCTTTTGTAATGTCCCGCTGTAAAATCTCAATGTAATGGATGCTGTGGCAGATCCTCCCCCAATAGTGAGAAAATACAATACATTATCATCCTGAATCACCGGAAAAGCAACTCCTCTGACTTCACCATTTATAATGGCGGCTAATCTGTCATCAGGATGATTGAAAGTATATTGAGGAGTAAAAATAATTTTTGCCGTAACAGTCATGTTGTTCTGAAAAAAACCATCAACTTGCCAGTCAGGAATAATATCAGGATCGTCAGAAGGTGTGATCAAAGGTGTATAATCATAAGATATACATGGCCCTTCGTATTGATTTTCGAAATCATTCAAATTGAAAATTTGAAACTGCGAATCTTTTACTATTCCCTGCCCTGGAATGGTATTCCATAAAGGGTGACTATATCCTTCTATAATATTAAAAAGAATGGTGGTCTCCGCAAATTTCTGATTTGTTGTCTGTTCTGTGGCCCGTACAGTAAGTGATGTCACACCTGAGAAACCCGATACACCTTCTACTTGGAGCGAACTACCTTCAAAATCTACCATCAAGTCAGCATTAGGTGTATATGTCCAGATAATATCATCCGGATCAGGCTGGACCAAATAATCATTCATGTCAATTGATGTGAATGCCAACCCTTCAATCGTTTGCTGATCCCCTACATTATTTATAAATAAAGGAGCATCATTATCAGAGAATACTTCAATCTCCAGAGGCGAATCCAAGGAACCATACCTTTCCTGTACCTTAAATTTTATTTTTGTATGAGCATCATAAACCGTATTTGACTCTTTATGAAATACTTTTATAGTCATGTCTTCAGAACCCAGGTTTGAATATAAAGTGATAAAATGTACATAACCGTATGATCCCAGCAATATAGCTTTGCTGAGGCCTCTGATCTCATTACCTACAAAAACAGCTATCAGGTCTTCTTCATTGCTGGAATTTATACCATCCATTTGAAGCACGGTAATAGCGTTAGCACTGAAATTAAATTCAGTGCCATCTGGCTTTACCCAGCCCGGAGATTGTGCGTCCAGATCCAATGATAATATTTGAAAAAATACTATCAACAGAGTAATTAATAATTTATGATTTTTTCTATTCATTATCATACTGTTAATCGTTAAATAAATATCATAAATTAGTTAAACCTGATTTGCTATTGGTCAACTGCTGATAATCATTTATTATTTCGACTTTTATCTCAAAAGTTCGACCTTTCTGGTGTACACCCCAAGATCACTTCTCAGGGTTATCAAATATATCCCGTTAGGTACTAAAGCTTCCGGTTTCCATTCTATCACATTCTGGTCTTGCTCGGCTTTTATGTTCATTTCCTTTACTACTTTGCCAAAAATGTCTGTAATCACTATATTTACGTTATCATTAACTACAGCAGTATAATTAATGTAAACATAGTATCCCGCAGGATTTGGATACACAACCAGATTATTCCTGAGGTTAAGATCATCGTCTATACCTGATACTTCTTCCAGGTGCAGTTGAATTGGATCATCTGCCTGACCCCAAATTCCGTTGATTCTGAACCCTGTCGATTCTGCTAATTCATACACTTTATTGTCAGATGCATCATACAGTTTGAATTTAAGTAGTTCTCCCTCCATATCTGCATAAATCGTAAGAAATATCATATAGGCATCCAATACCGGTATATAAATTGCCTTACTGCTTCCCCGGACTTCTGCACCCACGAAAACACCTACTTCATCTCCATCCTTAAGTATATTTCCTTCCGGAGATTTTACTACCACTGCAATTGTATTCATACTGTATTCAAAATCCTGCGGTGATACATTCCAATGATTATCAGGTTTTGCTTCATCATGAATGATATCCAGATAAGTGTACTTTACTTCCGGATAAATGGCAGAGAACTTGCCCGTATTTTCTGACATGTCACCCACGACCGGGCTTTCTTCTGCCGGGTATGAAAGTATGCCCGGATTGCTTAGTTTTAACAAATACCCATTTGGAGAACTCATAAAATTCAGATTACCGATCCAGCCAACTCCAGCTACGTATTGGGCAAAACTTACCTGTCCTTTGACTATATCGCCATTGAGAGGTGTAAGAGAAGATAAGGCCTGAGTGACAGGTAGGCCATATTGGGGCAGATAACCTATCCAGTTCCATCCGGCCACTGTTGGTATTTCGGTAGAAGGATCTACAGGAGCCCCAAGTAAAGCAAGTGAATCATAAGTTAAAGAATTATACTGGTACATGGTGAGATGTGATAATGTCTCAAGATCACCAAGCCAGGAAGTAAGCAATTCTGAATAAACACTAAACTCTGTTTGGCTCTTGATAAGTCCTCCGGCAGGATTGGTTAAGCTTGACAAGGCATTATTTGTTGAAGCATTTGTCAAATTGATATTGTAAGAAATCCAGTTCCAACCGGGATGTAAATAAATCTTTCTCAGGATTTGATTATCGGTATAAATGATCTGAGGAACCAAAGGTGAACCTATCAGGTCGTCTGCTACAAAAGGGAAGGTCTCTATCGTACTACCATACAGGAGACATGAAGATGCATCCCATATCTGGAAAGTAATAGTCTCTCCCACAGCCTCATTGCTGTATACAGTCAAAAATGCCAGATACTTATCTAAATCTCTATGGTACTGGACTTTGCCGATTCCCCTGAGTTTTCCATCAACAAAGGCACCAATCTTGTCAAGTCTGTCAGAAGAAAGTGTTCCCTCAATGTTGAGTTGTAAGGTCAGATTCATGGAGAAACTGTAATCTGCCGGATTTAATACCCATTCCGGACCGGGACAAGCCACCCTGAGGTCTACTTTTAATGGTTCGTTTCCATCAACAGTATTCAGGTTAATAGAAGTACTATAAGATCCGGCTACCAGGTCGGATGGAAAAATAAATTTTACCACCTGAATGGCCCCCGGGGCAAGTGAACCTGAAGTTGGAAAAACATCCATCCAATCCGGTATATCATTAATGGAATAGGAAGTCTGCTCACCGCTTTGGTTTCTGATTTCACGTGTCACCATCAGTTCGTTACCTACTACGACCACTTCGTCAATATCAAGCTCATGCCAGAACAAATTGGACCTGTTGACATAAAACTCCCAAATGACCTGATCAGCAGGGTTGCCATATAAATCCTTAATGTCTGTAGCAACTGCCCTAAGTACATGATTTTCGATATATTGATTGGAAATATTTGGAGTTATGATTATTTTTTCATCCTTGCATGCAATTATTGCGTCAACCAATATTCCACCATCTGTCATATCAAGTAAAGCAATATTATTCAGATTAATATTCGTACCAATACCATCAGCCTGAAAAACCTCCGTGCAATCGACCCTTTTTGTAAACGTAATTGAAATCTCATCGTCAGGAGATAAGACGCCGTCAGCAGGCTGAGGTTCACCAAATAAAACCGGTGGTTTGGTTTCAAGCCGCCCTTTGATCACTTCTGAAATTCCGGGTGGTAGTCCCACATCATAACATTGAGTGATTGCTCTTATTTCATAAGGACCATCAGCCAGATCAGACATATCCCAGTTTACCAACTTAAATACAGGACTGGATTCCAAATCTGCTTTGGATAAGGAGTCAATATTGATCCATGCCCCATCACCACCGGTACGACGATATTGAACCCGTACAAAATTAAGGTCCGGATCATTGTAAATGTAGTTATTTAAC
>JACMLK010000484.1 GCA_014379665.1 Saprospiraceae bacterium
CTGCAGAAACAGATACTGCAGAAACAGATACTGCAGAAACAGATACTGCAGAAACAGAAGATACAGAAGAAACAGAAGATACAGAAGATAAAAAGGAATCCTGACCACTGAAATAGGGATTAATAAATGGTGCATTCTGTTATTTTAAGGATGCAGGATATGTTAGGATGACATTATAAAAACCTGGTAAAACTGAAAATTTTATCAGGTTTTCTTTTATCAATTTGAGCTTAGTTTCAGGATTTTAACCATTAAATTGTATAACTTTACATTAAAAAAATAAATTATGGAAGCCTTATCAGCAAATTATAAAAACCATCTTGAACAATTAAAAGCAGCCATTCAAAACTCTGATATTTTAGCTGCATATCTCGAAGATGAATCAGAAGAAGTTTATAAATCAATGGTTGACACATTTGAGCCACATATTCTTGAATTATATACATTAGTTGCTGATAAAAATCCTTTACAGCTGATTGCGCTTGAAAAAGAATTGCTTGATGAAGGCTTTGAAGGTTTGTTTTTGCCACGTATCCTTGGGTATTCTGTATTAAGAGGAGAACTGGACCATAATTATAAATACAAAAGACCTCAGGATCATTTTAAAAACATTCTCAGCACCATTTGTGAATCCACAAATTTCGATTTCATTAAATTGAGAATTGGACAAACTGTACAGGTAGGTTTCGCTTTGAGCAGCGATATTTGGTTGACAAATTTTATGGAACACCTGACAAACAAAAGAGTAAAATCCTTTTTAAATATTCAAAAATTAGACAAATTCAGGGAGGCCAGTCAACGCAAGATTGGATACGATAGTTACAAAAAACAGTTTCAAAACCAGAATTATGTCACTGCCGATTTTCCTAAAACAGTGTCTGATTTGAAAATATTCGGATCATCGTTGATAAGTTTTTTGCTTTACAGAGCAAATTGGAAATTTGATAATTCAAATGTACTTCCATACCTTGACCACCTGATTGATAATACTTCTTTGCACAATGATCAGGATTTTTTAGAAATTATCATGATTACCGGTATGTTTTATGACGTCAGTGCATCTTCACAAAAAACAATTACCTCCATCTTTGATAAGTTGAGAAAAGAGGATGAAAGTTTTTCAACTAAATACTTTGAACATTTACTTAAGCTATACAGGAGTGAAGTTGAAATTACACCTGATGCAGACAAAAGAATGTCAAAAATTATAAATAAAAAAGTCAAGGATGACGTATCTGCATATTATTCTCTTATGGAAGTAGTGCACACAAAGGGCTATGTTCATGAAGACACCATAAAATCTGTTAAGGGATATTATGATTTACATAAAGGTTTAAGTATAGAAAACGAATGTATCAGGGAAAGTATTTTCGGATATTGTGAGAGTTTCCTGAACAATCTGGATACAGACAGTTATCATGAATATTTTGAAATCAATAAAGTATTTGTTTCTTACATTCATACCTTTTATAATCAGAAATTCAATCAGAATATTAAAGACCTGAGTCTGGCATACTTAAGTAAGCTGCTCATTGCTTACCCTGATAAAAGAGGCAGGGACTATCAGGATATAAAGAAATTTGTTACCAATACATTCCTTGACCTTGGATTTAAGTCTGAAAAGGAGTTGTTGGAAATATTTAAAACAAAAAAATAGATAAATTTTATCTATTGTTAAAAAGTCAGGACGAATATAACTGTTGGTCTTATGCTTTATGCCATATCTGTTAAAAATGGCAAACTTCGTTATTCACTTATTTTGTAGACAAGGCACTAATATTGATGTAGATTCAGAAGCACCAACGTGCACGCATTTTCAGTCTGAATACCTTTGGATACAGCCATCAGATTTAATTCCGGATTTTCAGTTCCGGGATTGAAGATAATCCTTCTGGGTTTCAAACTCAACATGTATTGATAATATTTTTTTTGATTTTCCGGGTTAAGATATAAAGTGATTGTATCTACATTTAAGAAATTTTCTGCTATAGTTTTTATTTCCACATCCATCACCTTTCCTTTTCTGGCACCTATAGCAAGCACATTATATCCATTTTCCTTCAACAAACGGATGGCAATATTTGAATATCTGCTTCTATTTTCTGAAGCCCCAAGCACTAAAGTGTTCATTTCCTTCATTAATCTGACAATTAGTTTGACGTGTATGATTTATTATAAATGAACAATTAACATACTTTTTCCATCTTTAGTTTTTGATAAAGAACTTACATTTTTGAAATTAATGTTGCAGTTATAGTAAATATTAAAAAGTAGTATTATATTTACGCTGTTTTTAATTAAGTAATTGTATTAGTATTTAATTTAATATGTAAATTATTTATATTATTCAGTTTATATAATAATAATTACATATAATTTTATTAAATTTGATCATATCCAAAGCCTAAATGATCCTTAAAAACCGAATAAGATTTATGTATGCTATGCTTATGTTTTTCATAAGCATACAGACCAATTTTATCCAAGGTCAATGCAATTTTTCACAGGGTCCTATCGGTGAATTGTGTTCAAGCGCCATTTACATATGTGGCAGTGATCTGGATGGTTTTAGTTCTACATTACCTGATTCATTATCAGCCACTCCAACATGGCCTGTACTTTGCGGTGGTAATGGCACTGCAGATAATATCCTCTGGTTTTCATTCACACCTTGCAGTAACAAAGTTACAATAGAAATTACACCTTCAAATTGCACAGTAGTGAGCAACATTTATAAAGGTATTCAGGCTGGTATGTTTACAAAATGTGATGTAAATCATTCGGTGGCATGTACGGATCACACGGGAGGTGACGGAATCATTACACCGATTACATTGACATCTTCCGATTTTATGCCTGGGGATATTGG
This sequence comes from Saprospiraceae bacterium, assembly GCA_014379665.1. GTDB lineage: Bacteria > Bacteroidota > Bacteroidia > Chitinophagales > Saprospiraceae > OLB9. The sequence continues at coordinate 2,870 of JACMLK010000484.1, forward strand.
TTATTTTTTTATTGATGGATATGCCGGGTCAGTATGTGAGTTTAAAATTCGTGTGATAGAAGGGATAGATACTTCACCTGTACAATCTCCTGATCCTTCCATTCTGGATGACGGATTTATTACCGGGGATAATATCATTAGTTGTAATGAAGTTCATACCATTCAGAAGTACAATCTGACTGTTCCGGAATGCCAGGTAAATTATAACGCAGCTTGCGGACAAACATCCATCAATGCAGCGGACAGCATATGTTATGTATGGAACATTACCCCATCCAGCGGCCGGTATTTTAATAACCAGGACAGTCTTGGTCTTTTTTCAGATATTGTATTTACAAAACCAGGAACATATTCTATATCTGCAACTGGTTATTTTCATCCTTTTTATGGTGGAAGCTGTGCCAATGCGGCATGCGGCAATATCATCAGTTGGACGGTGACTGTGACTGGTCCGGATACTATTTCAAATACACTAATTAATATATGTCCCGGGAATTCATTTTTTTACTGCGGAGCTGATATTTCTACAGATTCTGTAGTATATTGTACTATAGATACCTGTACTGTAATGAAACAGGAATTCAAGGTAAGTAACGATCAACTGAACTTGTTGGGTACCAAATTTATTTGTCAGGGAGAAAGTTTTGTATTTCAAGGCATAAGCTATAGTATTAATGGATCTTATGAAGTCAGAGACCAAACTGATTGCACGCTGCTTCACAGATTTCAAGTGGAAACGATTGATTTGAACGTTGACATTCCAACGGTGAACACACTGCTTAATTGCAATAATACATCTATACCTCTAACGGCTTTAGGGATTGCTTCAGGCCCGGGTTCATTAATGTATTCTTGGAAAGATATTTCCGGTAATGAAATCGGTCTTGTTAATACTTTAAATGTATCATCCCCTGGTAAATATATTGTTGAAGTGAAGTACAATGCTACCAATTCAGTATGTCTGGCCACAGATGAAATTACCATTACTCAGGATATAAAAAAGCCTGAAGTTTCAGCCATAAAGCCTGTTTTAAAATGCAGGCTACCGAATGATCCCGCATCATTATTGACTGTAACGACCAATGATTTGCTTTCTTTTTCTGAATGGACTACACCTGCGGGAATGAAAAGTACCGGAATGAATATCGTAGTTGACTCATTAAATGTGGCAACGGGTCTTCCATATATATTTACTGCAATTGGTCTTAACGGATGTAAGCTGGATACAAGCTTTAATATTTCAACAAATTATGCCGTTGCCATAGTAGATGTTCAGGGAGATGATCTGACATGTTTTCAACCCATGTCAAAATTGATGCTGACCTCCAGTTTGCCATGGGATTCTATCCGGTGGGAACGAATGGATCCTGATTACAGAATTTTTTATAACAGTAACAATAGTGTTAATATTCTGACTGATACAGCAGGTAGATACAGAGCCAATGTTATGGCTGATACCAGTCATTGTTGGAGTTATGGAGAAAAAGAAATTGAAAATCATAAGGCGTATCCTTTGGCAATGGCAGGTCCTGATCAATATTGGTATTGTAATACCACAGAGGTGAGTGTAACGCCTATTGCAAATAGTGGCAATGAATTTCAATATTTCTGGGGTACTAACGGTGGCATTATTTTGTCAGGTACAGAAGAATCAAAATTATTGGCAGGAGGACCAGGCATATATTTATTAAACGTTTTTGATAAAGATAGTGGATGTCAGTCAAATGACACCATTCAGATCTTTCAGGAAAAGAATATCCCTCAGGCTATATTATGGAGGGCAGATGATATACATTGTTTTGGACAAAATGATGGTCAGATTTTCATTGATACAGTAGAGGGTGGTTTTGAGCCTTATATATTTACCATAAATGGTTTGAAAATGGACTCAACTGTGATAGCAAACTTATCACCGGGTTCTTATCTTATTGAAGTAAAAGACAAACATGGTTGTCCCGTGAGCATATCTGTTGAAATTTATGAACCACCTTTATTTGAAATCGACGTTACAGAGGAATTTTCCATTGCATTTAGTGATATATTGGATATAGATTTTGATTCAAATTATCCTGATGATCAGATTTCTGAAATAAAGTGGACTAACAGTAAAGGCGAAATAATCGGAAATGATTTTATTTTAACCTTTTCATCTTTTGATTCAGATGTGGTTGATTTGGAAGTTATAACAGAAAAGGGGTGTATCTCCAGGTCAAAAATCGTCATAAATGTCGAAAATGAATTAAATATATTTTTCCCCAATATATTTTCACCCAATGGGGATAATAGTAATGACAGATTTATTATCTGGAAGAATAAAGTTCCTGCAAATATTGACAGATTATGCATTTATGACAGGTTTGGCAATAAAGTGTATGATCAGCAAAATTTTGAATTTGACAATAATCCGCTAGGATGGGATGGGACTTTTAACAATCAACAGGTGGAAACCGGTGTTTATGTTTATGTTGTGGAATATACTGATTACACAGGCATCAAACATATCATAAAAAAAGACCTGACTCTTATCAGATAATTTACGGTGCATTAAATGCAATATTGAATTCTTTTCCTGTTATCTGGTTAAATATTTTATAAAATTACATATAAAAAAAATATAATATTATAAATTATTATATTTTTGCAGGAATTTAAAATACTTGAGTTAAAGAATTCGTTTAATCCTTAGTAATCAACACAAAATCAAATCATGCTTAATCTTAGTTTTGTATTATTTCAGGCAGATACTATCATTGAAGAACCAAATATTGCGACATCTCAGAATATTGTAGATATCATTATTGCAGGAGGTTGGATGGGTATTGCAAATGTATTGATATTGTTATTATTATCTTTTATTGCCTTGTATATTTTTATTGAAAGATGGCTGACAATAAAAAGAGCCGGTAAAATTGACGAAAACTTTATAAATAATATCAGGGCATCCGTTGCGTCAGGAAACATCGACGGAGCTAAAGCACTTTGCAGAGCGACCGATACACCTTCAGCCAGAATGATTGAAAAGGGATTGATGCGTATAGGTAAACCCTTAAAAGACATTGATGCCGCTATTGAAAATGTGGGTAATCTGGAGATTTTTAAGTTGGAAAAGAATTTGTCAACATTGGCAAGTATAGCCGGAGCTGCACCAATGATTGGATTTTTAGGTACAGTGACAGGTATGATTCTGGCATTCTACACTATGGCATCCCAGGACAACGTGAGCCCTGCATTACTGGCTGGTGGAATTTATCAGGCATTGATTACAACAGCTTTCGGTTTAGTGATAGGTATATTTGCTTTTGTTGGATATAACTTACTGGTAGCCAATGTAGATAAGGTGGTCTTCCAGATGGAGAAAACAACGATTGACTTTATGGACCTTTTGCAGGAACCAACCCGTTAA
>JACMLK010000485.1 GCA_014379665.1 Saprospiraceae bacterium
GGCATATAACTGAGGGGTGAATTCTTTTTCCAAAAACTGTCATAGTTAGGGTGATTTACAAATTCATTCCAGGCTGGAATGGAGTTATACAAATATTTATCATTCACATTTTTCAGTGAACCAAGTTTGAAATACCAGTCGTACAGGTCAGAATTTCCGAAATTAAAATTACTGTCCGCTTCCATCATAAAGGTGTATTCAAAACCATAGCTAAGCCTGAATGCCCCGTTATGATAAAAATCATCACCCAACCAAAGGTCTGCCATGCCCGCATGTTCGATGACTGCTTTAAGTGCTGGGTGGGGATCTATTGCTCCTGCAAGGGTTAGCCATCCACCATATGAAGTACCAAACATTCCTATCCTGCCATTATGGCCTTTGAGGTTTTTTATCAGCCAGTCTATCGTATCCCAAGTATCTGTACTTTCATCCACCGCTCCTTTTTCCGTAGTATGGATCACGGGCTGGTGCAGTTGTTTCCTACCCTCGCTTTTCCATCTGCCGCGGATGTCCTGGCTGATATAAAAGCCTATAAACCCCTTTTGCTTTGATCTCACCACACTGTCGGGGGGTATGGATATTGCACCATAAGGTGTGCGATTAAGATAAATTGGTTGGGGGTTTGTAATATCGACAGGGGAGCGAATCACTGTATATAATTTCACTCCGTCACGCATAGGGATCATGACTGCCGAATATTTTGCAACAACAGGTATTGTATCTTTCTGGGCAAAAGCAATGTTATAAAAGGATGCTAATAAAATGCTGAAAATGACCTTTTTCATAAGCTATTTTATTAAGTTATCAGTTTAATGATATCATTTATAGCTACACATTTTTGAATGCGCATTGCCCGATAGCAATATTTTCTATTCAAATTATTATTGGCCTGGCTATCTTGCCGCTAACATCAGGGCTTGCCGCAGGGCTGATATTCTGTGATCCGTCAGCCGGAACGAAAGCCGATAGAAATTCTGAAGCTGAAGTTATATTTTTTTACTGGGATTTATTCGTTAAGCAGGATCTGTAGTTGATTAGCGATATGCAGAAGAGGATATATTCAGAAGCCAGCCTTGCGGCAAACCATTTGTTAGCAGACCGTTTTGTTTAGTTGTCCTTCTATGAAAAATAAATCTGAGCTATTTTGCCGTTTTTCACAGTACGGATTGTAAACAAATAGGAATTTTCGCCTAACATCACACGATAACGTAAAGTGGTCACTGCTTCCTTTACTTCATAGTCTGATAGAGTAAACGTTCCCAATTTTCCAAATGAAGCAAACCATTGCCATAAAGACTTACTTGTACTTGTTTTTAAGAAAGTGTTCATAGCCGCTGTGAATTCAACCGGATTATAATTGCCATGCAGCAATTGTGAAAAGATGGTCTTGAGACGATTGGAAGTTCCCGGTGATGGATCTTTAATAGCATTAGGTCGTGACAGTGCAGGCACGTACATCCCGGCAATGTCAATAGCTAGTTGGTCTATTATCCTGTCTGCATGGTTGGTAAGAATAATAACGGTATGCTTATCATCCGGAAACCTGTTTATCACTGAAGAA
>JACMLK010000486.1 GCA_014379665.1 Saprospiraceae bacterium
TATTTCTTTAACGATCATAAAAAAAACATTTTAAAACCGTTTCAATATAAGAATCAATGTTAATTTTGAGATATAAAAATTCCGGTTATGAAAATACTGATCAGCTTATCTTTCTTTATAGTTATTTTCTCGAATGCTGTTTTTTCTCAAAAATTAGTTTCTGCTACTTACAAAGGGGCTAGAACTAAACAGCAAGTTTCAAGTCTCTTTAGTCTGCCATTGATAAAATACGGTGCTAAATATTACAAAATCTTATATACTTCCCCTGATGCTAAAGGCAATATGGATACTCTATCCGGATTATTAGTATTACCTGATGATTCAAGATTTGAATATCCAAGATTGGTATATCAACACGGAACTTCAGACTGTAAAAAATGCGTGCCTTCTTTTTATGGCAGTTCGGGAGGAGAAGAAGGACAATTGGGGTTATTGTTTGCGGGATTAGGGTTTGTATCGATACTTCCGGACTATGTAGGGATGGGAGAAGGCAGGGGGTTTCAGACATATGTACACGCTGCTACCACTGTTAGCGCCAGCAAAGATATGTTGGATGCTTGCCTGGAATGGACATCCCAAAATAACATTTTTACAAACGATCAGCTATTTATTACAGGTTACTCTCAGGGAGGTTATGCATCTATGGCTCTTCACAAATATTTTGAAGAATTTCAGGGATCTACCTCAGTCACTGCTGCGGCACATTTATCGGGTCCGTACAGTCTTTCAGGTGTAATGCGCAATCTGATTCTTGGTGATGTGCCATATTTTTATCCTGCTTATATTCCTAATACTGTATTAGGTTTTAATGAAGTTTATGGTAATTTATATGCGGATCTTGGTGAATTCTTCAAAAGCGAGTACGTACCTGATATTTTAAAATATTATAACGGCACTTCTACACTCACTACATTGAATACTAAACTCATACAGTTGCTCCAGGCAAATACCGGAGCTTCTGTAGGTGGTAGAATGATTAGAGATGATGTTAAAGCGGAAATCATTGCCAATCCGGATCATCCTGCAAATAAAATACTAAAAGAAAATGATCTTTATGACTGGGCACCTCAAGTGCCTACAAGAATATTTTACTGTACTGCAGATGATCAGGTGCCATTTTTAAATAGCGTTATCGCCAGAGATACTATGCTGGCAAATGGTGCTCCTCTTCTCTCAGTAACTGATGTTAGCCCTAATTCAACCCATGGTCAGTGCGTCACTCCAGCCCTCACAAGTACTGTATTGTTTTTTCTGGGGTTGCAGAAAATCACTACAGGCATAGCTGATGATTTTACAAATAATAATATCACAATTTATCCAAATCCTGTATTGGACATACTTTCCATTGATGGTCTGAATGAAAAGGAAACAGTCACAATTTTTAACGCTGATGGGCAAATCATCACACAAAAAGTTAGCAACGGCTCCACTATTTCAAATATGGACACTTCTCAAATGACAGATGGTGTATACATTGTTATGATACAAGCATCAGATGGAAGAACACAAACACATAAGCTGGTTAAAATCAGATAATCAATATTGAACAATCAATTGGTTAGGATTAGTTATTATTAATCTGACATTATTACCTACGGTCAGAGACTTAATGACATGATTACCGTATGGAGGGATAGTTACAATAATCTCATTGGGTTGATCGGGAATAATGACTTCATCGCATGGTCGGGGAATTCTGTTCATATCCCAGTTTAAACCAGTAGTCCAATTCCCGGTTCCGGCAATCCAGATGATTTTTGGGTTTATGACGGTATTATTAATTCCTGCCCAAATGATGGCATTCCTGATGGTTTGACCATAGGTATGAGTGACTGAATAGTTAGCTTTTGTTTCTCCGGGCTGAAGATATACTACTTTACCATCTATGCCATCCATATTTTGATCAAATCGCCTGGTGAATCCCGATACATGACATTGACCTGAAGGGGTCAGATTATTTGACCATAAAGGAGTGATCATATTAATATCACGACCAAACAGCGGGGATCCGACAAAAGTCATATTATTGTATATCTCGTCAAAAAGCGAGAATCGCTGATAATATGCGAATCCTGTATTAGCAGACTCGTGTAATGGATTTCCTGACCATGCAGCCGGTGCCAACATAGCTGTTGGATAAGAAAGTCCCCACGTAGATATAAAATGACCGTAATTGGTTGCAAAAAGATTATAAGTGGTTCTGTTTGCCGACCATGTTGACATGGCAGATTCTGCCTTGAACAGACTATTTATAATGATATTTTTATTAAAGCCACCCGGGTCAATATCATTATACAAACCATGATGCAGGGCTATTACGCCTCCTCCGTTATCTGCATAGGAGACTAATGCATTCTGTAATGATACTGTTACTCCTGTGCTCCAGTGTTTATAAAAGATAACAACATCAAAATCAGCTACAAAACCAAAAACAGAACATTCATTGTTCAGATCAAAAGGTAAAGTATTCCCGGTTATATTAACGTCAGTAACCGAAAAAACAAAATCATCATTAACAGAATCAGCCTGAAGAAGTGTCACAATATCCTGATAATCAGCAGGAAGGTTGCCGCCACCCCCATAGTTACACGGAATATCGTTCATTCTGTTAGTATAATGGCAATTTGATCCATTCACCGCACCTCCATGTATAATAAGTACATGAATCGTATCCGTTTCTGAATATACGGGATACGATTCAAGGATATTTATTAATGTCCTGGCTGCATGAGCCACCGTCTGAGGGTACCAATCTCTGGTGGTTATAATTTTATGGTCCCCCTGACCATTGGTCTCAAGACTTTGATGAGGGCTACCAATAACTACAGGATCATTTTCTCTGTATATGATATTGAGTGATGATAGAGCAATCCCGGTAGATGGTTCGGGAAATCCCGTGGCTATACTATTTTTAAGAATGCTAAAGCCAATATTTTCCTCTCCTGTCCCGCTTGTACCGGGAACTCGCCAAAATGCCGGAATTCCCGCACCATGACACTGTCCCAGAACAGGTTTTCCATTTTGCAGTGCTTCAATGGCCAAAGCATTCAGTTTTTCAGAAGCAGCCTGTACCTCTGTGGATGGCAATAATCTTGGCCCGGTGCCCTGTGAAAAATAGGTACCGTCTACTTTATAATCCTGTGCTCCAATACCTCCAACCACCACTATGGCTTTGTATGATGACATATTAACTACGTCCTGTATCCGTCCGTTGACTGGAACAAAATCAGGTGTAGGATTCCATGCAGGATTCCAAACTGAACCGAAATAACTTTCAAATTGGTTGGTAAATTCCTCATAACTGCTTCCTGACAAAGTATTGGCTGTGGCATCTATGGTAGTATTGGATGGCACCATATAAGTAGATACATCCATGTCTGATGCGCTTCTTACATCAACTATATAACCGGCTGCCTGTAGAGCCTGGTTCATTACTACAAATTCTGAATAATATGTTTGTTCATGTGATGTGAACATAAGTATGGTGTCCTGACCATAAATAAAACCTACAGAGGACCAAAAAAATAACAAGCATTTCAGCTTAAATTTCTGCATTAATGAAGTCTTAAATCTGATTTTAAAACGAATGTTTATTATAAAAGTTGTAAAAATACCTTAGGTTGATACAACAGATGACAGATGCAAGTTCAAAGTAAGTCCTTTTTTTATTTCCCAACAATTACTTCCAGTGGAAAGTGGCAATGAGGGTATCAATATCCTGATTTATAAATGTAAGAATTGGTGCGGTTGAATCCGGATTTACATGACTATTAAAATATAACGATGCTCTGAAGAAATGATTTTTTTCATCTGTGAGGTAAAACTGCGTAGGACTTGCAACAGGCCCTTCTATATCAAATAATATTCCTTTGACTCCATATTTATTGTTGATAATAGTTTCTTTCCTGTAATTAGCTTTAATATTATGTTTACCGGCAATATTGAAAGCGTCATTAATTAGCGAACTTAGGTTATGATCTTTTGATATTTTATAATAACTGCAATGTAAGCTTGAGTTTAGCATTTTTATATTTACATCAAACCAACACGGATTAAAAGGCTTACCTTCAAAAACGAAAGAATCTTTAACAATATCAGCGTAAACCGGATATTTAAAATTAAAACTGCAGAATGATGTATCAAATAGCTGGTGTGATTTTTCAGGATAAATTACCCTGGGATACATTCTGGGTCTTGGCATTTTCACCTCTTCATCATTACAACCATGAGAAGGAACGATGATGATCAAAAACAAAATTAACTTAAGAAGATATTTAGTTTTCATTGATAATCAGACTTATTTTTTCTATCCTTCTTTTTGTAACACTCACTATTTTAAATGTAAAATTTCCAATAATAATCTCCTTTTCTGAGCCTGGAATGTGTCCTACTACTTCCAGAATTAGCCCTGCCAAAGAGTCAGCTTCGCCTCTTAGCTGATCAAAATAACTTGTGTTTTCACCTATCACCCGACAAACATCATTTAATAGAGTCTTACCTTCAAAAATATAGTTATTCTCTGAAATTTTAATATAATCAATTTCTTCATCCTGATCAAACTCATCCTTAATTTCTCCTATTACTTCTTCCATGATATCTTCCAATGTAGCAATTCCGGCTGTTCCTCCATACTCATCAACGATGACGGCCATATGTGTTCTTTTAAACTGAAATTCTCTGAGCAATTCATCTATTTTTTTTGATTCCGGAATGAAAAGAACGGAGTTTCTAATCAATTTTTGCCAACCAAATGATTCTGATTCTTCTGTGTACGCCAACAGATCTTTCACGTATAAAATACCAATGATATTATCAAGATCTTCCTTATAAACAGGAAGCCTTGAATAACCGGACTCTTTTACAATCTTCATCAGTTCCTTAAAGCTTTCTGCTTCTTCAATAGCCACAATATCCATTCTTGGATGCATGATCTGTCGGGCAGATATGTCACCAAAATTAACTATTCCTTTGAGTATATCTGCTTCCTGCACTGATGCTTCCGTTTTATTAGTCACTGTCAGGTCTATAGCTGCATCTATATCTTCTTTGCTTGTAGAATTCTGAGGGTTAGAGCTCCCCAATGATTTTTCCATCGCAGTGGACCAACCTACTAAAATTTTACTTATCGGACCTAATAAATACATTAACAATGTAAGTGGTCCAGCCATAAGATGTACAATGCTCAACTTGTTTAATGTTGCGTATATTTTTGGCATGGCTTCCCCAAAAAGTACAAGTATGAAGGTAACCCCAATCACGGTAATCACAAAATTGAAGACATTGGCAATAACAACGGGGGTGGTCAATCCGTAAAAAACGTAATCATGAAGCCATTGACCAATACGCAGCTTGATGAGCTTTTTGTTGATGTTCGCGAATTCAATTCACAGGAAAAAAGACAGCTGCTTGTGGTGGAAGATAACGAGATCGAATCCTCCCAGATTATTGGCTTGCTGCAGGAAGATAATATCGAGATCACGCTTGCTTCGAGCGGAGAGCAGGCACTGGAGTATCTAAAGGATAAATCTTTTGAAA
>JACMLK010000487.1 GCA_014379665.1 Saprospiraceae bacterium
CTCAAACTCAGTAAAAAAAGCTGTATTTGGAAAATAACTGTCAATGATACCTACAGAATCATTGGTATCCATAGCAGCTACAAGATCATGTCCAGTATCCCTAATAGCCATCATATGTCGGGGAGCTATATATCCTGCAGCACCAATGAGCGCGAAATTTTTCATTTTATTTTGGATATGGCGGTTTTTAATTTAATATGTTAATTGATGGTACTATTAGCCAAGAATTTTTATGGAACCACTTAGGACACTTAGATAAACTAAGAAATAATAGTTGTATCCTATTTGAACATAGACAGAATTTCAAAATTAAAAATACTATTCCGGATAATTTTTAAAAATTTCATTAACCATAGGAATTAATCCTTCCTTCACAAGATTTAATACATTGAAATTTATAAGCAATCCTTTTGGAATGTGGTTCAATTTCATGTAAGTTAGTAGCTGCGCTTTATGAATTGGTAAAATTCCATCTTGACTTTTTAATTCGGCGATTACAAGATTTTCTACTATAATATCCTGACGATAATGCCTTTCTATTTGAACACCCTTATAAAAAATGTCTATTCTTTTCTCAACTTCCACAAACACACCTGCACTTCTTAACTCAAGAACCACACAGTCTTTATATATATCTTCAAGTAATCCAGGACCTAGTTCTTTGTGAACTTCAATAGCAGCACCTACAATTTTGTAAGCAAGATTATTAATATAGGCTTTATTAATTTCCACCAGTTTGAAAATTCATATTATCTACTTTTAGTTTATCTTAATAACTGGATTTTTTCTTTTCTTAGTTTATTTAGTGCACTTAGTGGTAAAGTAAAATCTTATGACTTTATTTTATCTTTTGGACCATCCCATTTTCTAATCGGTATTGATCTCCATTTTCCGAACATGTAGCATAACCTTGATTATCAAACGTAAGCCTATGGCCATATTCGCTCATCCATCCTATTTGTCTGGCAGGATTTCCAACTACCAGCCCAAAATCAGGTATCTCTTTGGTTACCACAGCACCTGCACCAATAAAAGCATATTTACCAATATTATGACCGCAAACAATAGTAGCATTGGCTCCAATGGATGCTCCTTTACCTACATGGGTTTTCAGATATTCGTTTTTTCGATTCACAGCACTTCGTGGATTAATCACATTGGTAAATACACAGGATGGTCCCAGAAATACATCATCTTCACAAGTAACTCCTGTGTAGATAGATACATTATTCTGAATCTTGACATTATCACCTAAAATAACCTCAGAAGAAATTACAACGTTCTGCCCGATATTGCAGTTCTTTCCTATTTTACAATTTGGCATAATATGACTGAAATGCCAAATTTTGGTCCCTTCTCCTATGGAGCAACCTTCGTCAATATAAGATGATTCGTGTGCGAAATAGGACATATTATTTTGTGGGGTTGATAAACTGGTTAATTTGCGGATTAACGAAATCCTGTTCCTTAACATTTATGAATATAAAATGCGCAATTCGTTTTATTTAAGGTCTTCTGAAAAAGTCAGATTTGAGAGCTATGTTGATACACGTATTATCCACTGGGTTGCGTTTTGCTGACAACTCTAAGCAGCTTCTATTTGCGCGATATAAAAGGTATAAGAATACTTCAATGTAAAAAAGGTGAAGTACATTTTATAAAATATGAAATTCTGAAACTTAACAAATCCTACAAATCTAACAACTCCAACAACTTAGCAAATTATCAATACTTTCAGCATATCCTGTTAATTTGCCATCGCATCTACTACAATCTTTCTTCCAATGACAAAACCGGCTGCAATCAAACCGCCTAATAAGAATCCTTTGATTAATGAAATAAGCAATGACTGGCCTATTGGATCTAGTGGTGGAAATGGCTCGTCTATAATGGTGATATCAGGAGTTCCGGCTGTCAATGAAAAATCAGCCAGTTCACGGTTTTTTGTTACTTCGGCGTACATGGTTTTAAGCTTTAATATTTCAGTTTCGATCAATCGTTTTTGGGTCAAAAGATTTGGGTCCGAAAGGCTGCGATGCGAATCAGTAAACCTTGACAATTGATGCTCTTTAGCACTCAGTAATGAAAATATGGAGTCAGTTTTGTTTTGAACAAATTCAAAAGTAGATTGATTACCTTTGGTACTGCTCAAGGTGTAATAAAGTTTTAGTTCTCTATAAACACTGTTACATATTTCAATGGATAATTCTTCATTGACTGTATTAGCCGTAATGGTCAGAATGCCCGTATCCTCATTAAACCCATTGCTAAAAATATAATCTTCAACATTTTTACCACCCACCACTTTTCCATATAGCCTTTTAAGAGCTGCCAATTCATCAGTATTAAACGATTTGATGGAGTCTGACTTAAATCTGAATCCTTTCCAGTCTTTTGTCTTATTGCTCCATTCTTCATCCAATTTGTACAAATCAATCAGATGATTGGCGATGAAATCGGACTTATTCTCTAGCGTGTCAAGGAATATCTTAGAAAAAAGCATCTTTTGTAGAATATTCCTTGATTTTGATAGTTCAACTATCCTCTCCAAATTTACTTTCCCACCTCTTCCAAGACCAAATGAACCCAAAATACCTGAAAGACCTCCACCTGTTCCACCACCGTCATTAAGCGTAAAAGTGAGATAAGCCATGTAGGTTACAGGAATTGTCCTGGCTTTATATCCGAAATATATGGCAAATGGAATGGCAAAAATAATAATCCACCATTTTTTACCCCAAAGTTCACGCCAGAACTCAAGAATTTTCTCAATGAGTTCTTTCAAGGTAAACTCATCATCTTTGTATGATGGTGGTGCATGTTGAGGTTGATCCATGATGTTTAATTTATGATAACCAGAATGTTTGATTTAGGGTCTGAGCAACTTAACAATTTAGCAAATCTAACAAATCCAACAATTTAGCAGTTTAGCAAATATCTAATGATACATTTTACTATAATATTCCTGATAAGATCCTGAAGTGACATGATCCAGCCATTCTTTATTATTCAGGTACCAATCAATGGTTTTTTCAATACCGGTTTCAAAAGTCTCCACCGGCAACCAGTCTAATTCTACTTCCATTTTTGTGGCATCAATGGCATATCTTAAATCATGACCGGCTCTGTCCGTCACATAAGTAATGAGTTCACGGCTCTCACCCGCCGATCTTCCGAGTTTTCTGTCCATAATATCACACAAAAGCTTGATCAGATCAATATTCGTCCATTCATTATGCCCTCCAATATTATATGTTTCTCCTGGCTGCCCTTTATGAAGGATACAATCTATAGCCCTGGCATGATCTTCTACATATAACCAGTCCCTTATATTTTCTCCTTTACCATAGACCGGCAAACTTTTTTTCTGAATGATGTTATGGATAAAAAGTGGAATCAACTTTTCAGGAAAATGATTCGGGCCATAGTTATTACTACAATTTGAAATAACTACCGGCATGTGGTACGTATGATAAAACGCTCTGACAAAATGGTCAGCACTTGCTTTTGAAGCGGAATATGGTGACCTCGGGTCATAAGCAGTTTTTTCTGTAAAAAGGTCAAAACCCATATTCAACGAACCATATACTTCATCAGTAGATACCTGGTAAAACAACTTACCTTCATAATTTTCTTGCCAGTGTTTTTTGGCTACCTGCAATAAATTGGCAGTTCCCAGTACATTAGTCTTGATAAATACCAGTGGATCTTTGATAGATCTGTCAACGTGTGACTCAGCCGCAAGATGAACTACATGGGTGATATTATGTTTTGTAAAGATTTCATCCAGCAAAGACTCATCTCCAATGTCACCTTTGACGAAGGTGTAATTAGGACTTTGATCCACATCCTTTAAGTTTTCCAGATTGCCGGCATAAGTCAACAAGTCCAGATTGATAATTTGGTATGCCGGATAGTGAGTGACTAGTCTTCTGACTATATGGGAGCCTATAAATCCTGCTCCGCCTGTGATGAGGATATTCATTTATTTTAAGGTTGAGGTTTAGACTAAGGTTGAGATTAAGGTTGAGTTATTTGGAGATTTGATGGACCGACCACCTACTAAGTATTGGTCAGGCTAGTTAGCAAAAATTGTTTCTCTGCACTTCTTTTACTTTCTTTATAGAGGACACTTTAAGCCCTGATTTATACTATTCATCAGTTCTACAAATCACGAAATAAGCAGTATTGCAAATAATCACCTCCCAATACTATCATAATAAAATCCCATGGCTTTGGTTTCATCCACATCATATACATTGCGCCCATCAAAAATAACCGGTGCATTCATAATGGATTTCATGGCATTAAAATCGGGTGTTCGAAATACGTTCCACTCTGTGATTATGGCAAGTGCATCGACACCCTCTATGGCTTTGTACTCATCTGTACAAAATTCAACCTGGTCACCAAAGATTTGTATTACATTTTCCATAGCCTCCGGATCATAAGCTTTGACTTTTGCTCCTTTATGAAGTAATCTTGAAATAATGGTCAGTGCCGGTGCTTCTCTGATGTCGTCAGTATTCGGCTTGAAGGCCAAACCCCAGACTCCTATAGTCTTTCCGGTCAGGTCCCCGTCGAAATATCGTATTATCTTGTCAGAAAGGATCTCTTTCTGAAGGTCATTGACATGCATCACGGCCTTGAGTATCTTAAAATCATAGCGATTGTCCTGTGCAGATTTAGCCAGTGCCTGTACATCTTTTGGAAAACATGATCCACCATATCCCACACCTGGGAAAAGAAATCTTTTACCAATACGACTGTCAGATCCTATTCCTTTGCGTACCATATCCACATCAGCTCCGAGTCGTTCACAGAGGTTGGCAATTTCATTCATAAAGCTGATGCGAGTAGCGAGATAGGCATTAGCGGCATATTTGGTCATCTCAGCACTCCGCTCATCCATAAAAATAATGGGATTGCCTTGTCTGACAAAGGGTTCATACAATGCATTGATCACCTTTTTGGCTTTCTCTGATGACGTACCTACCACTACTCTGTCGGGCTTCATAAAGTCGTCTACGGCTACCCCCTCGCGCAGAAACTCGGGATTGGAAACCACGTCAAACAACTCATGATCGAGTTTCTCAAGCAGGACTTCTTTCACTTTTTCAGCAGTGCCTACCGGCACTGTACTTTTATCGACAATGACTTTGTAATCGGTGATGATTGATGAAAGATCTTTGGCTACTTTAAGTACAAAAGAAAGGTCAGCAGATCCGTCCTCACCGGGAGGGGTAGGTAAGGCCAGAAATATGATTTTAGCTTCTTTGATTCCTTCAGCCAGATCAGTAGTGAAGTGTAATCTACCCTGCCTGGTATTGCGTTCAAAAAGAATTTCAAGCCCGGGTTCATAAATTGGCACGTAACCATTTTTCATTTTTTCCACTTTGGCGGCATCAATATCCACACAAGTCACATAATTGCCTGATTCTGCAAAACATGTTCCCGATACTAAACCTACGTACCCTGTACCAATTACGGCAATTTTCATTTAATATTATTAAGTTTTAGCGTTGTTTGAATTCTTTTAATGATAGGAATGACTTGTAAATGACGCTTCTCTTGTGTACTTACCCATTCCATTTTTTATCTATTTTGCAAAGGTCATCATTTGGATAATTTGCAACTAAACAAATCTGACAGCTATGAAAAAAATGTTTTCACTTTATCTGTAATATAATTCAATTGCATATCATCCATCTCTGTATGAATGGGCAAAGAAATCACTTCTCTGCAAAGTTCTTCTGTGACCGGTAAAAATTCCAGACCATTGGAAGATGCTTTGAAAGCTTCCTGTTTGTACAATGGCACAGGATAATAGATCATATTTGGAATATTCTGGTCATCAAGATACTTCTTTAACTGGTCTCTTCTGCCATCTTTTACTTTGAGTGTATATTGATGAAAGACATGAGTGGAATAAGATGCACGATAAGGAGTTTCAAGTGCTTCAGTATCTGCAAATGAGGCGTCATAAAAATCTGCTACCTTTATTCTTGAATTGCAATATCCGTCAAGATTCCTGAGTTTTACTGAAAGTATGGCGGCCTGAATCGAATCCAATCTGGAATTGCACCCAACGACATCATGATAATACCTGACAGACTGACCATGATTGGCTATTTTATAAAGCAAAGCTCCCAATTCATTGTCATTGGTAAAAATCGCTCCGCCATCACCATAGCATCCCAGATTTTTTGATGGATAAAATGATGTACATCCTATATGACCTGTTGTTCCGGTTTTTACTAAACGTCCGTCACGAAAGATATAATCCCCTCCAATGGCTTGTGCATTATCTTCAATGACATACAAATGATGCGCTTCAGCAATTTTCATGATATTCTCCATGTCTGCTGATTGTCCGAATAAATGAACAGGTACAATAGCTCTTGTTTTTGAAGTAATCGCTGACCTTATACTTTCTGTATTGATATTAAAAGTATCCCCATCTACATCTACCATGACTGGAATTAAACCCAGCAATGCGATCACTTCTGCGGTCGCCACATAAGTAAATGCCGGTACGATGACCTCATCTCCGGGTTTTAAGCCCAAAGCCATCATTGCGATCTGTAGAGCATCGGTACCATTGGCACATGGTGTGACATGTTTTACCCCAAGATATGTTTCAAACTCATGTTGAAATTGTTTTACTTTTGGTCCGTTGATAAAAGCTGTAGTATCGATTACCTCTTGAATACCACGATCTATCTCTTCTTTTATTTTTAAATATTGGGACTTTACGTCCACCATTTGGATATTCATGTGTTGAGATTATTTAAGATTAAGGTTAAGGTTAAGATTAAGATTAAGGGGGAGCATGAAGAAGATTATGTTTAAGCAAGTATTTGAGATTAAATATCTTTTAGGGTTTTTATGATTTTATTTAGTTCATAGATTAATTCATCATAACAAATTAACACAGATTTACACTCTGCTTCATTAAAATATCCAACTCTAATACCATATAATAGATGACTTTTTGTTTCGTTAGCAGAGCCTCTGGAAAAAACATAAAAATTCTTTTTGTCTTTCGGAGATAACCGTCCAAATGCTTCTGCTATATTTCCTGAAACGCTATTTGATGCTCTTCGGATTTGGGAAGTTAGTCCATAATCTTCGCTTCTGGGAAGTGTAATCGTCAATTTAAAAATTATGGCTGAAAGTTCTATTGACTTTTTCCATACAGGCATTTCTTCAAATGAGCTATACAATATTATATTTTATTAACCTCAATCTTATCCTAAGTCTTAGTCTCAAACTTCCTATTTTCAATCTTATCCTTATTCTTAATCTTATTCTTAACCTTATTCTCTTAACCTTATTCTCTTAACCTTAACCATATGGCTTCGCCGCTGATAAGTCGCTGGTACTTGATCTCTGATAGCCAAAACAATAGTATAACTGCCTTATAATCAGGCAGTCAGTTGTCCGGCATGCATTGGTCTCAATAAGTTAAAGTCAACCTTGATTCTTAATTGATATCCAATGGTTTCCAGATCAATCACAAAACTTCGTTTGCCTGATTTGGAAACTATTTTACCCGTCATACCCGAAAGCTGACCGGAAATCACCTCTACATCCTCTCCGGCATGATATTCATTCCATCCAATAGGCGCTATGGCCACGGTTTCACCGGCGACACACTTTAAAATATTAATTTCCGATTCCGGGATAGCTATTAAATCATTTCCGTTTTTTAGAAATTTCAAAACATATTCAGTCTCAAGTGTCCGGATATATTCATCTTTTTGTATATGCACAAACACATAACAATTGATCAGAGGTACAGCAAAGTGTTTAATTTTTTTACTGTATCGTTTTGTTTTTTCGACAATGGGAAGATACACTTCTATCTGCTTTTTGGAAAGTGCTTCTGCTATATATTTTTCGCATTTGTATTTGGTATATACCGCAAACCATCTCTTTTTATCTTCAGATAATTGATTAATGGCACTTGTAATATTTGATTTATTGTCCTTCATCCTGATATCACCTAATTTTCCCAAAGTAATAAAGCATCACTATTATGCTTTTCCCATTCACACAAACCAAATTCTTCTGAATTGAAAACACAACAATTTATCCTGCGATGTATCAATTTTTCAACTTTTTCTATTAATACATCCAGATAAGCATTGTTGAGGGTACCAATTAACACAAGGTCAATCTCTTTATCATCCAATCCTTTGGCAAGCGCACCTGTGACAAATACTTTATGAATGTCGCCTAAATTTTCAAGCACATTATCAATAATTTTATCGAAACCAATATACTTCAAAATGATATTATGCATATCAACATACAGAGGATGATCCGTATTAGCTCGGAAATATTTTTTATTTCCTTTGGTAAAAGAGTTAAGCATTCCGGCCTTTTCAAATCTATTAAGCTCTACCCTGATACCATTTGATGATTCTCCAAACTCAGTTTCTAAACCTCTCAGATACGAAGTTGCTTTGCTATTGAGAAAAAATTTCAGCAATAACTTGATTCGGGTTTTGGATGATATTAAGGTCTCAATCATATTGAGTATAAAAATTACTCAAAGATAAGAAAGGTAAATTAATTAATTCACATTTTGTATCAATAAAATTAAGGACAATATAGCAGTTGCCTGAGCTATGGAGTTGGCAAGAATGTCTCCCCATTTCACATCTTCTTCTTTTTCTCCCTTTTCTTCTTTAATTTTCACTTCTTTATAACCTACCCTTATCTCACTGCCGGGTCCAACTTTAGGATAACTTTTAAAGAAAAGAAATCCTTTTGCTTTGGTTACTTTTCCGCTGGCATCAATGACAGATATGTTGGATGATGCATCTTTTGATAAGCCGCCGGCATATTCGTCTATATAGAACTTTGCAGATTTTCCTTTGATATAAGGTGTCTGAATTTTGTTCTGAGCCAGTACTTTATCCGGATACAATTCAAATGCTTTGGTAGCACCGGTGATGGTTACAATATTATTGATCTTTGGAATATTGATTTCATCTCCTTCTTGCAAAATAATATTTTCGTAACTTTGTGTGTTTTTTAATGCTTTTTCCAGATCTATTATAATATACCCAACGTTTTCTTTTGATCTTATTAGAGTGGCCCCTTTCAGAAATGCTTCATCCGTAGTACCCCCTGCATCTCTGATAATAGTGGCCAGTTTAGTATTGTCACCCATCAGGGCATAGGTGCCAGGGTATTTTACCTCCCCATTCACGTTAATATTTCTTTGTAATTCAAATTCAGGCGCTAGCCTGACATAAATCTGATCAAAAGGCTGTAGTGCAAAATCATCTCCACCGTTTTTGACATTAAAGTTTTCATCTATTTTTAAATTTGCAGCCAGAACCCGTGTGGATTTATCATCTTCAAATTGTAGTCTGTATATATCTATACGATCAAGAGAAGCTTCTCTTTTGAGTCCTCCTGCCAAAAGCAGCAAATCTTTTAATTTAAGTGTCGGATTGTACAAAAACTCACCGGGAATTCTGACCGCACCTGCTACCCTGATAAAAGATTCATCGGTATAGTTATTTTTTGAATATACTACTAATCTGTCGTTTGGTTCCAGATTGACGTTTGAAACTGATCCGGGATTATTTACAGCCTCTCTCAGGTTGACATAAATATACTCTCTGGTTTTTGCATTTTCCGATCGGCTCCTGAAAATATAGGCAAAATCCATGGCATCGTCTGTAATTCCCCCTGCAAAAAAAACAGCATCAGATACTTTGAGGTTTTTTTCTACATCAAGTGACATTTCTGTGGGAATTCGTACTGCTCCTTCTATATTCATTTTGTAGGTATCTGTAAAAGATGCTTTGGAAGATACAATTAATTCATCGCCACGCTGCAGTCTGATGTTATCTGTACTCTGTGGATTCTGAATGATATTATTCAGATTTAAAAATTCATACCTTATGGTTTTAAAATCAGCATTAAATCGTTTTAAATAGGCAATATCAAGAATAGCATTGTCCAGCAATACAGATTTTCTCAGAAGGTCAGATATTTTTTCATTTTCAGTCATGGCATAGGTACCTGGATTTTCCACTGCACCCGAAATGTTGACTACATTTTTGACCTGATCATTTATTTCCTGAATAGTAACCACATCTCCGTTGTAGAGAATAAAATTTTTATTTGTCTTCTCTAATGTTCCAAAATTAACGTCAATGATACTTACCGAATCATTATCAATTCGTCTTACCTGAAGATTACTTTTTAAAGCTGTTGATTTTAGTCCACCTGCAAATTTTATAAGTTCAGTCAGATTTTCATTATCAATAAGTTCGTATCTGAAAGGTCTGTTAATCGCTCCTTGTACGGTCACCAGTCTTTGTGCTACAGGTACATTGATATAATCATTTTCCGCAAGATAAAAATCCTGGCTGCTTACCGGATTTTGGAGGTATTGGTATACATCTATATTTTTTGGCTTATTACCCGCTCTGAGCAATTGTATCTTTCTGACACTACCAATATCGTTTGGTCCTCCTGCGGCTATCAGGGCGTTGAATGCCGTATTGACTGCGGAAACATTGAATGTACCATTGTTAAAAACTTCACCTACTATATTTACGTTGAGCGTCCTGGCTGTGGTCACGGAAAGCTCATAATTTTCTTTATTGAAGTAATAATAACGTCTCAAAAAAGTATACAGTTGGTCTTTTGCCTGTCCCAACGTGAGGCCGGATATATAAATACGGGGTAAATCTGCTGCCTGAACGTACCCGTCTTTTTGAATTTCTGTGGCAAAATTTACGGTAGAACTACCCCAGATCGATACCGCTACCCTATCTCCCGGTCCCAGAACATAGGTTTTGGGTGGTTTGGCGTCTTCTGCTGTCCTGAAAAGTTGTAGAGATTTATCTCTGAAAATGTGCTGACCGTAGGTCTGTGCAGGCGGGAGTTTATCTTTTGTCTGTTCCTGAAGTTTTTCAGAAACCGCCTCCTCAATTGTAGCCACATCCTTTACCGCTTTTTGTATATCTTTAGTTTGATTTACGATTTTATCTTTGTTGTCTACTGATCTGGTATCATCCATTTTTGATTGAGGTACAGTGGCCGGAGTCTTATTGGTTTCATTTGAATTAGCTCCTTCGGACGATTGCTTTGCTTTTTTCTCAGCATCCAGAATAATCATTACTTCTTTCACAGCCTTTTCGACTTTGGC
>JACMLK010000488.1 GCA_014379665.1 Saprospiraceae bacterium
ATTTTTAAAACTGGTAAATAAACTTCACCAGGAAGGTATCAGAGTGATTCTTGATTTCTCCTGGAATCATACCGGAAATAATTTCTGGGCATTTAAAGATGTAGAGAAAAATCTTGAGAATTCACAATATAAAGACTGGTACCATACCAGATTTATAAAGGATAGTATTTCGGGCAGGATATCGATGGAGTATGAAGGTTGGATTGGTATAAAAAATCTTCCTGAACTTCGCAAAATCAATAGTAAAGGTAAAAACCCCGGGCACCCATATGAAGGAAACATACACGATGAGGTCAAACAACATATTTTTAATGTAACAAAACGTTGGATGGATCCAAATGGAGACGGAGAATGTACTGATGGCATTGATGGTATGAGACTTGATGTGGCAGAACATGTGCCACTGGGCTTTTGGAGGGACTTCAGGAAATTTGTAAGATCGGTCAATCCGGAATTCTTTCTTGTAGGAGAAAACTGGTGGACCAAATGGCCTGATCAATTAATGGATCCTGCACCATGGGTGAAAGGTGACATATTTGATGCAGTCATGCATTATCAATGGTTTAAAGTGGCAAGGAGCTATTTTGCACAACCAAATGATAAAATTAATCTGGAACAATTTAAATTTCAGATGGACTCCATATTTCTGAAATACCCTGACTATACACAACAGTCCATGATGAATCTGGCATCTTCTCATGATTCCCCTAGATTATTGTCATCGTTTTTTAATGTTAATAAATACAAATACAATTGTAAGCCCCAAGAAGATAAAGAATTCCGGACCAATAAACCCGGACAGGTGACATTTAATCAGGTTAAATTATTTTTGTTGCATCAATTCACTTTTGTGGGATCGCCTCACATTTGGAATGGGGATGAAATGGGCATGACAGGTGCGGATGACCCTGACAACAGAAAACCACTTACGTGGCCGGATATTGTTTTTGACGAAGAAACACAATCTGATTTTTCAACCTATAATTACAGGGAGAAAATAAGTTTTGATGCGGATATGTTTGACTTTTATAAGTCGCTCATTAAACTCCGTAAATCTTCCGATGTTTTTGTTTATGGCAAGTATCAATTTGAAAATGTAGGGGGAAACAATGTGCTGGCTTATTCCAGGCAGAATGGGGATGAAAAATATTTGGTTATATTTAATAATAATCCGTTCGTCAATGAAATCACCTTACCTGATTTTGCCAAAAATCATGAGTTGATATTTGGATATCAGATAGAAAAGCTTCAAAACTCAGGAAAAGCATTTTTACCCCCATATTCAGGTGTGGTGCTTAAAATTTTAAATTAATAAATCTTGGAAGAAAGCGCATTAAGGAAATTATACGATCCTGAAATCTTTCGAAGACAGGGTCATGATTTAATTGATCATCTGGCTGACAGCCTAAAGGCTAGTTTGAATGCTGAAGATTTAATTAAGGTTACAAATGGTGTAAATCCACAAGATGAATATGAATTCTGGATGTCAAATTCATACTTTGATGTTGATCAGTTTTTCAGGACAATAACGGAGCGATCTATAAAATTGCACCATCTCCGTTTTATGGGCCATCAGGTGTCTCCACCTGCCCCATTGTCCGTTTTGGCTTCTCTGCAGGGGGCATTTCTGAATAATGGTATGGCATTGTTTGAAATGGGTCCGGCAGCATCGGCATTGGAAAGAATGGTGGTTGAAAAGTTTCGTAGCTATTTTGGATTTCATCAGGGCACCGGAGTGATGACTTCAGGAGGAACCATTGCCAATCTCACAGCCCTGATTTGTGCCCGCAATGTCAAAGCCAAAGGGGTGCTGTGGAATGAAGGTCAGACTGAGAATTACGCATTTATGGTGTCGGATGAAGCCCATTATTGTATTGACAGGGCGGTTAAAATCATGGTTTGGGGTGACAGAGGATTGATCAGGATTCCAGTAGATGATCAATTCAGGATGAGAACTGATTTGCTGGAAGAAAATTTAATTAAAGCTCAACAAAAAGGAGTTATTGTACTGGGTGTGATAGGAAGTGCACCTTCCACTTCATCAGGGATTTATGATGACCTGGATGCAATCGGGAGCTTTTGTTCAGAGCATCATCTTTGGTACCATATTGATGCAGCCCATGGAGGTCCTGCGGCATTTTCAGAAAAATTTAAGTATCTGATGTCAGGGAGTCAAAAAGCGAATAGTATTACGGTTGATGCACACAAAATGATGATGACACCTGCATTGACCACCATGTTGCTTTTCCGTGATGATGAAGACAGTTTTCGCACTTTTGCACAAAAGGCACAATATCTATGGAATGAATCAGAGGAAGAATGGTTTAATTATGGCAAAAGGACGCTGGAGTGTACAAAAGTCATGTTGAGCATTAGAGTTTGGGTTCTGATACAAACCTATGGTATCGATATTTTTGAGAAGTACCTTGATGCTTGTTACCAATTGGGGAGGACGTTTGCAGATATGATCAGAAAAGAATCTTGTTTGGAGCTTCCTGTCTCACCGGACTCAAACATAGTATGTTTCAGGGTACGTGCGGCTAATAATCTTTTATCAGATAATATTAACAGACAGATAAGAAACAAGGTATACCAAGAAGGTAAATTTTATATAGTTCAGACCACATTGAATGGAAATGTATATTTAAGAGTAAGTTTAATGAATCCATTTACCACTACAAATGATCTGAAGTCACTTATACATAGTATAAAAATCATATATGAAAATCTGACAACCGAACAGAATGAACTGTTTAATTAGGTTCAATTACTCGCTACGAGCTACGAGCTACCCCGCTTCCAACTACGAACTACCAGCTCCCCACTTTAAACTTTCAACTTTGAACTTTCAACTTTGAACTTTCAACTTTGAACTTTCAACTACGAACTACCAGCTCCCAACTTTGAACTTTTAACTTTCCACTTTCACTTTAAACTTTCAACTTTCAACTTTCAACTACCATCTAATTCAGGGAACTTTCCCTTGTTTTTTTATGTTTTAACTCTCCTGCGCACAAAAAATAGGCTGAATCTTAAGATTTCGTGTAAAGTCAAAATCTACATTTTCCCTAGGTTTTCTCTAGGTTGTCCCGAGGTTGTCCCGACGTTACCCTGACGTTACTTCGACGTTACTCCCATGACCCTCCCACGATCCTCCCACGATCCTCCTATCATCCTCCCATGATCCTCTCACGATCCTTCAATGATACGCTCTTTATACTCCGACGGTGATTCCATCATACCATCAGCATACACTGACTGTCTTCTCATTAATATCTGATGATGGTTGTAGATAACAACTGTATATTTTACAAGTAAATAAAAATGAGTATAATATAAATTATAAATAATTTCAATATAATTTCAGAATCATTTATCAGGAACCATCTTTGGTATTGATTTTGTATATACAAAGATATCAGGTATTAACCTGCAGTATAAATTTCAACCCATAGTATATTAAAGAAATGACCATGAAAGTCGTCAGTCCTGAAAGCTTTCTGACAGATATTTAAGAAATTTTTTAAAGTGGAAATAGTGGTAGGATTAAATTCAGGTGTCAATATATCAAATAGTTTCTCTTATATAATAAAACTCTCAAAGCGAATCAATAATGAAATTCTGATTTTATTAACAGAACCAAAAATCCGATAATGATTACCTATACAACAAGGTGCAGTGTTATTATAGGCGTTATTCAAAACATAGATCCCTGTATTTCAATTAAAAAGGTTATACAGGGATGTTTTGATTATGTACACCAATCCTCATGCAATAGCAGATACCTGAGTAAATCATTAGGGCCCTTTATTAGGTTTAATTCTCTTTTTTTGCATTTGTCAGATCATTATAGTCTGGCGGGTGAGATTTGCAGACCCAATTGTAGCAATGCTAATATATCCTGTCCAGGAATACAACACGGAAATATAAAAATCAGTATTCCCTCAAGTCAACCTAATAACATTTTTTCTCACTTGAAGCAATTAATATGTAGAAGTTGAATTATGAAATTTAAGGCAAACGATACAACACAAATTGATATATTCTCAAAAGGATATGCCATTGTATTGTTACAAACAGCCTTAATGTTAAAAGCTAAACTTATAAATTCAAAATTTAATCTGCTTTTAGTCCTTTTTTCATTTATCGTTTCCACTTCAGTAGTAACAAGCCAAACTACCATTACTTCAAGTATTGGAGCCAGCACTGATGATGTAGAAGAAGCGGGCTCCAACGGTGGCAGCCCCGGTAATATGCTTTTGACATCCTTGGATCTGGAAATGACTCAGGATGATGCAGGTGGGAATGCAGGAACTCAAAAAATCGGATTGCGTTTTAATGGAATCAACGTACCAAAAGGAGCTACCATTACAAACGCATATATTACATTCAGAGCAGTAAATCCTACTTCTCCAAACACCAATAGTGGTGTGACCAACCTCACTATAAATGGCCAGGCTGCGGATAATCCGGGGACATTCTCTACTACCACCTATGATCTATCAAATCGGTCCGTTACAAGTTCTTCTGTTGCATGGTCTTCCATAGCTTCCTGGACTACCGGAGTCAGTTATAACACACCCGCAATTAATTCAGTTGTCCAGGAATTAGTCAATCGAAGCGGATGGTCCAGTGGAAATAGTATGGTGCTTATCATCACCGGTACCGGGCACAGATCAGCTGAAGCATGGGATGATGCTGCTGCCAATCAACCTGTATTGACCATTCAATATACTACCATCAGTCTTTCTGCCAGTGTCACAAATGTATCTACCATCC
Source organism: Saprospiraceae bacterium (assembly GCA_014379665.1). Classification (GTDB taxonomy): domain Bacteria; phylum Bacteroidota; class Bacteroidia; order Chitinophagales; family Saprospiraceae; genus OLB9. Next base: position 4,780 of record JACMLK010000488.1, read on the forward strand.
AAGGATCAAACGGCGCCATTGACCTGACAGTCACTTCCGGTACCTCACCTTATGCGTATATCTGGAGTAACGGATTGACAACACAGGATTTGACCGGCCTTACTGCAGCGACTTATACTGTAACGGTAACAGATAACAACGGCGCCACTGCTACATCAGCATGGATAGTTCAGGATGGTTTAGCCTTAAAGCAATTATACCTTTCAGGGGCGACTCAATTGATGGATAGGGAAGACCCCATTTCGGTTTCACAATCATTGAAATCCAGCGGAACCTTGACTTCTCCATCTATTGGGGTTTTAAATGCTGAATACAGGACATTTGACGAAGCCAATACATTTTATGGAACCTACACCTCACCCGACGGTCCTGATCGGGTGTTACTTGTCGGTATTTCAGTCAGAAACAGAAATGATATTTTTGTTATAAGTGTCACCTATAACGGTGTAGCCCTTACACAAATTGCAACCATAGATAATAATGAGGAAGCTTTGGTGTATATATATACTATGGTGAATCCTCCCGTAGGTTCATATTATCTCGATGTGGATTTCAATTCAAATGTAACCCGGGCAGCTGTCATCGGTATTCAAACACTACATGGGGTACATCAGACAACACCAACAGGTACGCCTTCCACAGCTATTGGAAATTCAAATTCAATGTCACTAAATATAGCTTCTGCTGTCGGAGATTTGGTGGTCAGTGTTGTTTCAAAACGAAATGCTTCTTCTTCTTTTACAACTTCTCAAACACAAAGATATAGTGCTTATTTGGATGAAACCCGTGGTGCAGGTAATTCAACGGTTGCAACTACTACTTCCACTACTTTAAACTGGACATCCACCAATGGATCCGGATATGCCATGGCTGGTGTAGCCGTAAAACAGGCTGGTGGAAATCCTACCACAACGTTTACTCAATCTCCTGCAATGTGCAGTGATTTTGTCATTAAAGCAGGTACAGTAACCGTTAAAAATTATCTGAGTATTATTTCCGGTACCATGCCATCCAATCCCAATATAACTGCAGTATTAAAATATGATGCTGTAAATATTATTACGCTGACGAATCCTTCGTATAACAGTTCAACAGGGCTTTTAACCTGGACAGGCACTTTAGGTTCAGATGTTACGGTACCTTCGGGTAAAGCGATAGTTTTAGAAGTTACAACCAATCAGACTTTAGTTCATTTTCAGATCCAATATGACCATTCCAGCAAACCATCTCTGATAGAGTTTTCTACATCTACTTATATAAATACCACTTCGGTAGGCGTTTACAATGGAGCATGGCCGGGAGGAAGTCTCATAACATCTGCTGCAGGTAACACACCTGTATATGTAAGAGCAAACGCATCTGATCCTTTTGGATACAGTGATATTACAGGATTAAATATATCCGTTGCCAACCCATCGCTAGGACCATATGCTGCGTCTATTGTAAGCAGTTCCGGCTGTTCGAGAACTTATGAATATACACTTACGACCCCATCGATACAGGGAGATATTGTAATAGCCGCTTCTGCGAAAGAAGGGTATGAAAATACAGTTTCTCATTCAGGTTATTCTAATTTTTCGATCTGTCCATTGTCAGTAAGTAATACGGTCACCCAACTTACTTCATGTGTATCAAATAACGGAAGTATTTCTTTGAATGTGACAGGAGCTACAGGACCATATACATGGAGTTGGAACAGAACTAGTCCAACGGGTAGTGGTAGTGGTTCCGGAACACAGATTACCGGACTTGCTCCGGGTTCGTATACAATTACAGTCACTTCATTAAGAGGTTGTACAGGTACTACCACGGCAGTATTAAACATTCCGCAACCACCTTCAGCCACGGGTACTATTACCAATGTCAGCTGTTATAATGGAGTAAACGGTCAGATTGTTCAGAATATTTCAGGAGGTTTTTCACCCTTTACTTATCAATGGTCTGGTAGTGGGGTCAGCACTAAAGACAGATCAGGTTTATCAGTAGGAAATTATAGTATGACTGTAACAGATAGCGGTGGGTGTACATCCACTCAAACCTATGAAATTACCCAACCAGCCGTCATGGTAGTTAATACCAATAAAACTGACCCAACTTGTATTACCGAAGGCAATATTACATTCTCCACTTCAGGAGGAGGTAATACGGCACCATTCTCCTGGAATTGGACCAGGATTTCACCCTCAGGATCCGGAAACGGTACAGGTACCTCCATAAATAACCTTAGTCACGGGACTTATGCTGTGACGGTGACTTCTGCAGCAGGTTGTACAGCTACTTCAAATGTATCACTAACAGAACCATTACCTCCTACAGCATCTGCCTTTATTACAGATTTGATTTGTTTTGGTCAAAGTAATGGTATAATTAATCAACTAGTACAAAACGGAACACTCCCTTATACTTACCAATGGGCTGATTCAGGCGTAACCACTGTCAGTCGGACAGGACTTACTGCCGGTAGCTATTCGGTTACTATCACAGATGGAAAAAATTGTACGGTATCAAAAAATTATCAGATTACTCAGCCGAATGTAATTATTATAACCCCTACAGTATTGCAACCTTCCTGTTCTGGCAAGGGTTCAGTAGGAATACTGATCACAGGAGGTAGACAACCTTATGTTTTCGATTGGGCCGACATGGATGGTAATCAAAATACTCAGTCCAGAACCGGACTTGCTGCCGGAATTTATTCGCTTACTGTTACAGATAATAATGGCTGCACTTCTACATTCTCAAGTCAACTTAATGAGCCAAACTGCCAGCCGGCACTGGAAATTTGCATTTCAGAACTTTCGGAAACTTTTTCTACCGATGCTGATGCTTTCACTGATTCATATACATGGGTTGTACCTGCCGGTGCAGTGATCACTTCAGGGCAAGGTACTCCTGTAATTAGAGTGAATTGGTCAGGAGTGGCACAAGGAGAAGGTACTATTTGTGTTAAAAAGTCCAATACCTGTGGTGAAAGCAGTGAATTTTGTGAAAATATTTACATCAAAGGTGTTAATGCATCCGTCCTGGCACCTCCGGTATGTACAGGTGCTGACCTTGTTTTATATGCTTCCGGAGGAATGCACTATTCATGGTCTGGCCCGGATGGATTCATATCTTCATCTGATAATCCAATCAGATATAATGCAAATGCTACTTATTCAGGTTATTATACAGTGACTGTTACTGATGCAGAGGGTTGTATGGCTACTGCAGGTATAAATATAAATATAGCAGACGGACCGATGACTTCATTACAGGTCTATAATTCAAGTTGTGGTTTGGCAAATGGATATATTGATTTAAGTGTATTCGGAGGTGCTGTTCCGTACAACTATCTTTGGTCAGACAGCTCCAATAGTCAGGATAATTTTTCATTGGGAAGGGGAACTTATTTTGTAACTGTGACAGACAACAACGGCTGTCCCTCAGTGACTTCAGCGTCAGTCGGCGAGGTAAACGGACCGGCAGTCACGCTCAATGAGG
>JACMLK010000489.1 GCA_014379665.1 Saprospiraceae bacterium
ATTGAGTTATGTTATGGAGTCTCCGCACGAAAAAAAAGTCATTTGGACAGGTAGCGATGATGGTTTGGTTCATATATCAAAGGATGGTGGTATCCATTGGCAAAATGTGACACCGCCCGGATTGAAAGAATGTCTCATTAATGCCATCGAAGTCTCTCCTCATTCTCCCGGTACCATATATATTGCCACGACAAGGTATAAGTTTAATGATCATACTCCTGCTTTGTACAAAACTTCAGATTACGGAAAAACATGGTCAAACATCAGTAAGGGAATACCTGATGGTGCATTTACCCGCGTAGTGAGAGAAGATCAGGTACGCAAAGATTTACTTTTTGCCGGCACTGAAACCGGCATTTATATTTCGTGGAATGGTGGCAAAGAATGGTCGCCATTTCAACTGAATTTACCAATAACCCCTATTACTGACCTGAAAGTACATATGGGTAATTTGATTGCTGCTACTTCAGGTCGTTCATTCTGGATATTGGATGATCTTGGTTTCATAAGACAATATCAAAAGGATACTTCCGCTTTTGTACTTTATCAACCCGACCCTGTGATCCTGGCCAATGGTTCAAGTGAACTGGATGCTCCATCGCCGGAATTCAAAGGTTCACACCCCACACGTGGAGTTAACCCTGCCACAGGAGCCGTTTTTTACTACCAGCTACCGGATCCAAAACCCGGTGATGTGCTGTTAATGGAGATCAAAGATGAAATGGGTAAACCGGTACGTTCTTTCAGTTCAAAAAAGGATTCTCTCTTTATGAAGTATGACGGAGGTCCACCGGCAGAACCGGTCCTTCCAAAAGCGAAAGGACTCAATAGATTTGTCTGGAATCTTCGTCATCAGACTGCTCCCGGTATTCCCGGTGTCTATATTGAAAGCAGTTACAGGGGACATAAAGCTATTCCCGGAAAGTATTCGGTAGAACTGAAAATCGGTGACCGTTCGTTGCGTACAAATGTAGATATAAAAACAAATGTCCTGTATCCTACAGATGCAAAAACTTACTTCGAATATCATTCCCTGATGAGTGAAATGGAAAAAGAAGTTACAGACATGCATCAAATGGTGAATATGATATTCAATAAGCGACTTCAAATGGAACAAATTATTGCTTCACTTACCGATGAAGTAAAATTTAAGTCTATAAAGGATGAAGGTGTTCTTTTTGTTAAATCCCTCAAACAATGGGATGAGGAGATGGTACAACGCAAATCTAAAGCTTATGATGACGTGGAGAATTTTCCTAATAAGTTCACGGCTAACTATATGTTTTTGATCAATCAGACTGAAAGTGATATTCCTCGTGTAAACCAATCTTCTCTTGATCGCCTGAAAGAGTTAAATGAGGAATGGTCGGTATTGCAAGCCAGAGGGAATGAATTTCTGAATAAAAATATTCCTGCTTTCAACAGGCAATTATGGGATGTTGGCATTGGGGCCATTTGGAAAAATTGAAGAGACAAATGGTGGTTCTGAAAGAATGAATACCCGAATTGTCTGTTATAAATCAATTTTGGTATTCCCTTCATTCACGCCCTTCATAAAAGAAATCAGTCCGGACATATATTTTTCCTGATCATCATACATACACATGTGGCTGCCTTCGCTACAATACAGATATGTTCCGTTTTGAACTTCAGTTGCCATCCATTTCATATGTTCCGGATCCATGGTGTCATGTTGTGCTCCTATCACCAATGTCGGTGCCTTGATTTCTTTTAATCTGTCTTTTACATCCCAATTTTCTAATTTTCCTGAAACTCCGAATTCACTTGGTCCCTGCATGGTCACGTATAGTGATTGATTTAATCGTCCGAAAGATCGCACTACAGGCTCAGGCCAGGATTCAAGTGGTAATCGGAGGATATGTTTTGTGTAAAAATGAGGATATAATAACTCCATATATTTAGGATTGGCAAAATCACCTTTTGCCTCTATTATTCTGATTGTGTCCAGCACCTTGGGATCCATTTGTTTTGCCAGCACATCATCGGCATATTTGCCGTATTCAGGGGCACTTGACATCATATTCGAGATGATCAGTCCTTTGAGATTCTCCTGATACTTCAAACCATATTCCATAGCAAGAATTCCTCCCCACGAATGTCCAAGCAGATAAAAATTATCTTTGGTGAGATTCAGGGCTTTTCTGACCTGTTCCACTTCATCCACATAACGTCCGAGATCCCACAAAGTAGTATCATTTGGATTATCTGAAAATCCACAACCAAGCTGATCGTAATATATAATTTCAATACCTTCGGCAGGTAAGAAACTTTCAAAACATTCAAAGTATTCATGTGTGGCCCCGGGCCCTCCGTTGAGAAGTAATAACTTCAGAGATGGATTATTTCCTATGGTTTTAGTCCATACATTCAATTTTCCATTAGTTGTTTCTATTGGGATGACATGGATGCCACCGGTTTTTATTCCCGTCTCATTGCTTTTAAAATATGTTGCCGCTAAATTGTTCTCGTTCTTTTGTTTGCAACTGTTTAAGGAGCCAATTGCAATCAAAGAGAAAAGCAATAATATTCTATTCATTTCTAATTATTATTTTGGTTAAATTGTAAATAAAATTATTATAAAATCAATACTAATAAAAACCCGAACAAATATATTAATAAAAACACTACCTGCCATATATATATTTACTTATTTTCGCTTTTCAGTTCATGATTTTCAATTAGTAATCAAAACAATTTTAGTAATATGAAACAGCAATTAAAACTTTTTATGTTGGTGATCTGGAGTCTGATATGCACCTCAGTTGCGTTGTTGGCTCAGAAATCTTTCAACGGAATGGTGTCCGATGGGAATGGTGATCCACTTATTGGGGTCTCTATTACACTGAAAGGCTCCAATACCGGAACTATTTCGGATATTGATGGTATGTATTCCATCAAATTGCCTTCAGATAATGGCATCCTTCAATTTTCATACATTGGGTTCGGTCAGGTAGAAATCGATATAGCTACCGCAGGCAATCCTCTAAATGTGACTATGAGAGATGATGTCAACTTTTTGGATGAGGTAGTAGTCACAGGTCTGGCGACTAACGTTAAACGTTCCAATCTGGCCAATTCTGTGGCAAGGATTGATGCAGCTGATCTGACAGGACTTACGCCACAGTCCACGGTGGATGGAGCACTTTACGGAAAATTTAAAGGGGCAGAGATTCGCGCCAACTCAGGAGCTCCTGGGGGTGGTCTTTCTTTCAAACTTCGTGGTACCACCTCGATAAACGGTTCTTCACAGCCACTGATCATACTGGATGGGATATTTGTCGATAATTCATCATTACCTGCAGGACTCAATGTAGTTTCTGCAGCTGCAAGTGGTGGCAGTACATCTAATCAGGACAACCCATCCAATAGACTTGCCGACCTGAATCCGAATGATATTGAATCTGTTGAAATACTTAAAGGTGCATCTGCTGCCGCTATCTACGGTTCAAGAGCTTCAGGTGGTGTCGTCATTATTACTACAAAAAGAGGTTTTGAAGGTCCCACCAGGTATGAAGTCGCACAATCTGTAGGTCAGACAACCATGCTTAATCCATTGGGCGTCAGACAGTGGGATGAAGCAAAAGTATTAGGGTCTGCTTTCGCCGATGATATTGCAGCATTCAGAGCGGCTCAATCCGCGGGAAAGCTGCACAACTATGAAGATTTGTTGTTTGGAAACACCGGTTTACTGACAAATACCAGGTTTAGTATGACAGGAGGTGATGCAAAATCTAAATTCTTTTTTGGTGCAGGTTATAAAAATGAAGAAGGTATTGTAGAAAACACCGGATATGAAAAAATATCCGGAAGAATCAATTTTGATCATCAGTTATCAAACATTATTGATGTAAATCTTTCTACAAATTATATCTGGTCTTCAGCTGACCGTGGTTTTTTCAATAATGATAATTCGGGAACAACGATGGGGATAGCCTTAACATCTACCCCATCATGGGCACAATTATTGCCGGATGAAAGAGGCAATTATCCTTCCAACCCATATGCACCTTCAAATTTTCTTGAAACTGCTGCAAAAATCACCAACAATGAAACTGTAAACAGGTTTATTGCGGGAGGAACGGTCACATCAAAATTGTTTACAAGAGATAACAGTTCATTGAAATTGATACTGCGTGGTGGAGCGGACTTTTATAATCTCAATACGCAGGCCATATTTCCGAATACTGTCCAATTTCAGCGTGACGGAGCCGGTCTGAATGGCGTTTCAGTTCAGGGATTTACCAAAAACCTCAACACAAATGTGGCGGCATTTCTGGTACATACCTATGACATGAGTTCAGGCCTGAACCTTAGAACTTCATTTGGGGTGACAAATGAAAAATTTAATCGCAACACTATTTTGGGTCAGGGAACAAACCTGATTGGTATTCAAACCAATCTGGATCAGTCAGGTTCAAGAAATATAACTCAGGTACGTTTGATTCAGGAAGATAAAGGCTTTTTTGCTCAGGAAGAAGTCAACTATAAAGATAAAATTATTGCCACTGTAGGACTTCGCGGAGATAAATCTTCCAATAACAGCGATGTCAATAAATTATATTATTATCCTAAAGCAAATATTGCAATAAATCTGCACAAATTGGGATTATTTGAAGAAGATGGTTTTTTTGATCTGGTAAAAATCAGGGCTGCCTATGGGGAATCTGGCAATTTTGCCGCATTTGGTGCTAAATCTACTATCCTTAATTCATCCATAGTCAATGGGATAGCAGGTGTGGCGGTCCCAACTCTGCTCGGTAATTCTGCTGTTGGTCCTGAAAGACAAAAAGAATTGGAATTCGGTTTCGATCTTGGGTTTTTAAAGAATTTTGGTCTTGATTTTACCTATTATATCAAAAATGTTGATGACTTGCTTCTGAATGCAGATTTACCTGCATCTTCAGGTTTTGTAAATCAGGTAACCAATGCTGCTGCGCTTCAAAATAAAGGGATTGAAATTGGTTTGAATTTGGGACTCATAAATACCAAAGAATTAAAGTGGCTTGCCAGATTTAACTTCTGGAAAAATGAGGCCAACGTGACCAGATTGGATGTACCGGCATTTACTACCGGTGGTTTCGCTAATTTTTTAGGCAATTTTATGGTCAAAGAAGGATTTAGCCCTACAACCATTATTGGTGTCGGTCCTAAGCCGACGGTCACACTGAACGGTACAGGTGAACCTACTTTGCAAGTCTATGGAAACGCAGAACCGGATTTTCAATTATCCTGGCAAAATCAGTTGTCTTTTGGCAATTTTGATTTCAGTATGTTATGGCACTGGAAAAAAGGTGGTGCAAACATTAATCTCTCCGCGTTATTATTTGATCTCAATGAAACCACATGGGATTTTGATGACAAAGGTTTGGACCCATCTGGTGCTTTGGCAAACGGACCATACAGATTGGCCCAACTTGGCGCAAATACAGAACCCTACGTGGAAGATTCAGGATATATAAGACTTCGGGAAGTTGGTATATATTATCGGGTTGGTAAAGGCAAATTAATTCCAGGTGCAGAAGTGAAATTTGGTGTATCAGGAAATAATCTGATCAATATTTTTGACTACAGAAGTTATGATCCTGAGGTGTCAAACTTTGGGGCCGGCGGTCTTTCTACGGGTGTGGAGGTAAATCCTTTCCCATCAGCCAAAAGGTTTGATTTTCATATTATAGCCAATTTCTGATTTTATTAATAACAAATAAAAATTTAACAATGAAATATATATTTTATTTATCATTTCTGATCTTTTCGATCACATTTATCCCTTCCTGCAATATAGATGATTTGGCGAATCCAAATGGTCCAAGTCTGGAAGGTTTCGTAGGCACCAAAAGTGAATTACAGACTTTAGTCACCGGTAGTGAAGATCTTCTGAGGCAGGATGTTAGTTTCTATTATGATGTGGTGTCTATTATTGGCAGAGAATATTATTTCTTTACAGGTTCTGATCCGCGATATACCGGTGAAGTGCTTGGAAAAGGAAATTCTACACTGGATAGAGCAGGTTTTTATGGTACAAGACCATATTATGGGAGGTACAGGAATGTCAAGAATCTGAATCTTTTGATTGAAGTCGCGGACAAATCCACACTAATAACTCCGGCTGAGGCAAAGGGTTATAAGGGATATGCCAAAACAATGCAGGCTTATGAACTTCATCTGGCGCTTAATCTTCAATACAAAAACGGGATAAGAACGGATGTAAAAGATCCAAAGAATCTAGGACCATTTTTGTCTTATGAAAATTCGCTTGCCGAAATCGCAAAACTTTTGGATGAAGCAAATACAGACTTGCAGGGAGCAACTTTTTCATTTACACTCTCAGATGCCATGAAAGATTTTGCGACAGCTTCGGAGTTTGCAAAATTTAACAGAGCACTCGCTGCCAGAATAGCATTATATCAGGGGAATAATGATGGTGCACTTGCAAAACTGGCTGATTCTTTTTTAGATCTAAATGGGGATTTTAATAAGGGGCCTGCACGTTTTTATTCGCTTGCAGGTGGAGACTTTCCCAATAATATCTATAGACAACCCGATCAGGCGGATGCTATCATTGTGCAACAGAGTAATGTGTCTAATCTTCAGTCAGGTGACCTGAGGGGCTCCAAATTTTTACAAAGAACAGCCTCGCTAACGCTGGATGGATTATCAGGTACGCACGACGCTTTTGTTTTCAAATCATTTGAAGACTATGTGGCGCTTATAAGAAATGAAGAGCTTATCCTCATTTATGCCGAAGCCAACATAACAAAAAATGCAAGTGAAAGCCTGAAAGCAATTAATATTATCAGAAACCATCATGGGCTGGCAAATTATGGTGGTAGCACAAGTGCGGCTGATTTACTTTTGGAAGTGAGTAACCAAAGAAGATATTCGCTGTTTGGCGAAGGACATCGCTGGGTGGATATGAGGAGATGGGGTAGACTTGCCGAGCTTCCAAAAGACAGGCCTGATGATGATGTATGGGAACAATTGCCAAGACCTATATCAGAAAATTAAATATTTTTTTAAAAGAAACACTCATCTTTGTTAAATCAGAGGTGGGTGTTTCTTTGTTTACGATCTGTTAAAATTCACAACACTCTCTACCAATAAAAAACTAAAACTTCGTTACAAATTTTAATTAAAACAAAACACTTACCCCAAGCAACCCGTTGATTCCTACACTCGGGTAACCATACCATCTTTCAAATTTATTGTCGAGCAGATTTATGCCTTTGGCAACTACACTTATTTTATCTGTAATTTTATATACAATACTGGTATTGAGGTCGAATAAAATGTTGGATTTTTCAAAGACATTATCTTTATTCAGAAAAGGAACTTTATCATTAAAAAAGAGTTCACCGGCAAACAATAACTTTGAATCTAAAAAACTGATTTTAGTATATACATTTGCTTCTATATTTGGTAAATGCCAGGCATTGGTTATCATCTTGAGATCATAAACATTTTGTGTCAGCCATCCACCAAAGGATACATTTTCTGTAATTCCAAAATCCAGGTTTCCACTTGCATATATGACATTTACATCATCAAACAACATATCAAAATACCTTTTATCATTTGAGGTATTCAATAAGAGCATTTGATTGGAGATTGTTTTGTATCCTGCTTTTATCTGATAATTGAGGAAAGAAAATTGCCCCTTCAATCCTGCAAAATATTCCTGATTAATTGTGTTTTTTATGGATGTGATATTAGTGGACAAGTATGGATTTAAACTGGTTACGTTACGGAAGTTATTGGTATAGTACTGTTGTCTAAGTCCGGCAAAAACCTGTAAATTTGGTCCTGCAACTCCAAAAGAAAGTAAGACTTCGGGGAAAAACGAAGAGGTACTATTTCCATCATACGTATAGTCAACACCTAATTGAACAATCAGATTTCCAAATTTAGTTTTAATCCAGGGTGTCAGTCTCGTTGTGATGAGACTAATTGCGGTATCTGCATTAATAGCTGTATGATCAAAAGATGCATTCAATAAAAATACAGTGGCTGAACCAATATGTTTTTCTACGTGACCTTTAAAAATGATTCCATTTTCCCTGCCATCAGAGTTGGAAAGATTAAGACTGTTCAGGGCCAGATTTATATTGTAATTAAACTCATTTTTGGTGCGCTCTGCATTGGAAATTCCGGCATTGATATCAAGGGTATTTAATTTTCTTTTTGATTGTTGTTCATTAAAGTTTTCTGCTACATTCAAATCTGTATGATAGAAATAACGAATTTTGGAAGATCCATTTATCCCACCATACAATTTCATATTTTCCTTAATCATATAAGATCCGTACAGATCCAGTCCAATATTACTGTACTTCTGAAAAGGAATCTTTTTGGTATTGTTTAAGGATGTGATATCTATATGTATTCCTGCATTATAAGTGTCTTTTTTTGTAGCGTGATACCCTGCTGTGATTTCAGGATTTTGAAGTACTCCATATGCAACGTTAAGGTATCCCTTGTTCATTTTAAAAGGCCCGTCGGGATTCATAGCCAACGGTTTTATTTGAGGGTCAGGATACTTGAGCTCAAGTGGAACAATAGTAATATCATATTTATAGCTTGGACTAAAAGGTTTTTGTGTTGGTAGAACAGATTTTATAGTTATATTTTGAGCATCTTCCAGATTTGCTTCAAATGTTTTAATCACTTCTACCTGGTTAAGTTGAAGTTTTGTATGACTGGTATCTGTTTGTGACAAGAGGGGAGATACCATAAAAAGACTCATATATATCAATAAATATTTCATTTGAAGTATTTAAATTATTATTTTATTTAGTTAATTACCACCTGTGGTGTCAAGTTCCAATAAATTTTTAGAATCTGGTCTTATCCGATTGTTTTTTTGTTCAAGACTTTCAATTAATTTCAGCTTTGATTGGGCTTCAGAAGTCAATTCTTCATTGTCCTGAAAATTTTCAATCACTGCTTCCAGGGCAGCTCTCGCATTGAAAAGGTCATTTTTAAGTACATAAATATCAGACATGAGTATAAGGCTCTTTGCAATCCAGTAAGGGTATAATGTGTTTTTATCGTTGGCTGTATTGCATTGAATTTCGGCCTGATCGATCTTATTTTGTTTAAAATATATTTCTGCGATGAGATATCTGGATTCAGCAGCCTGATTATTATTGGTCAACTCACTGACTTTTATAAATGATGTTTTTGCAGCTTCAGGATTACTGATTCTTAATTGAGTTTTGGCCAGATAATAAATAGCTGTTGATTTTTCATCATTATTAGTTTGAGAATGATTGGATACCAATGGGCTGTATTTGAGTACCGCATCGGTATTACTTATCCTGAAAGCACTGCGAAGAGCACCAAGAGATGCCTGATATTTTTCAGTCTCGTCTCTGGTATTGGAATAATAAAGATCATAATATTTAAATGCTTTGTCAAATGACTGGGTATAATTATAAGTGATAAGTGCCGCTTTGCGAATTGACTGAAGATAATATTCCGATGTACCCAGATTCACTAATTTTTCGTAATCTTCGAGGGACAAAGTATAATGCTTCAAAATAGTATTTGACTCAGCCCTGAGATATAACGCTTTAATCCTGTTTAAACCTTTTGGGTATTTGTCAAGATAATTGTTAAAACCTAAAATAGCCTTCGCATACTCTCCGTCAATGTATTTCAATTCTCCCACTTTAAATGCCAATGAATCTGCTGATATTCCTGAAATGGCATATCCCGGCAAGCTACTCACATAGGCTACATATTCATCCGATTGCCCCAAATCATTGATGTAAATTTCCTGCAGGCTTAGCAAAGCACTTTCTGCTTCTTTGGAAGAAGGGTTATTTTCAAATACGTTTTTATACTGTGCAATCGCTGTATTCATATCACCTTTATTATATGCTATCAGGCCTAACTTTAGATAAGCAGCGTTTTTGTGAGGACTTTTGTGGTAGTTGGTGACCAATTCGGTAAATGATGTGTAGGCATTGTCTGTATTTTCAAGTTCAAAATAAGTATCCCCAAGTTGGATGATAGCGTCATCCGCATATTCGGATGAAGGGTGATCTTTCTTGATATCAAGAAGCGTAAGGATTTTTTCATAAGGCTCACCCAAGAGACCCTCAATCAAAGCTTTTTGGTACATGGCATATACATAACCACCCTGTTTTCTGGATATTGCCTGTTCATAAAAAACCATTGCGTCCTTATATTGTCTTGATTTAAAGAGACAATCACCTGTTCTTATCAATGCATCTGGAAGTACTTTATTTAAAAGATCATTATTTTTGATCTTTTCTCTGTTTATGTTAAACCCGACAATGGCATTTTTGAAACTTTTTTCAGCATTTTTATAATCTTTTAATGCCAGATAGTTATATCCCTGAGTGTAATGACCTACATAAGGGGAGGATTCTTCAGGAAGATTTTCCAGTCCGTTTGATAAGTCGAAATAAGTTTCAAATGCCGTAATGGATACATTGATTTCTCCTTTCTCATTTAAAATCTGAGCCACCCAGAATGAAGCCTGTGCAAAGATATTTTTACTGAGGTTATATTTTTTGGATTTTTCAAAAGCAATTCGGGCATTGTCTTTTTCATCAGCATTATATAGTTGCATTCCATATTTCAAACCAACATTCTGGTAGGTCCTTTTCAATCTGTCTGTGAGTGAGGGAAGGCCATCAATGATATGAATAGCAGAAGCAAAATCACCGGTATTTTCAAGAATATCCGTCATAATATCTTCGGCTTGTGCGTGATATGGAGAATTATTATCCAGTTTTATGAGTGTATTTATTGCTTCCCTTTCAAATCCTGCTTCAGCCGACAGTTTACCATAATTAAAAGTAGCTTCTTCTTTCATACTCATCTCATAATTCATCAGACTTACTTTTCTGAAAGCTGCTCTGGCTGACACCAGATCTCCTGTTTTGTAATAGGAATCTGCCAGATAATAATTGACCAATTGACCAAGTTTGGTATCCTGAAGGTTCAGTTCTCTAAAATTTTTAATGGCATCATCATACTTTTTTAATTGATATTGCGTGAACCCAAGCTGATAAAATTCTTCAATGGTAAGTTTATCCGTGTTGCCCTCATAAAATTCAAGATGAGGAAGCGCTTTTTCATATTCACGACGTTTGAAATATGACTGCCCGAGTAAAAGTCTGATTTCTTTTCTGTTTCGGAGATTTTGATCCTTAAGTGATTGCTCGGCAAAAGTGATGACCTTTTCAGGTTGATTCTGAGCAAAATAAATCTGTGTAATATAGTAAGGTACAAATGATTTATACACTTCTGAATTGTTCACTTTCTGAAAGCTGTTTACAGCTTCTGCATAGTTGCCTTTAAAATAATCACATAAACCATAATAGTAATTGGAAGAATAGAAATAAATATTTTTAATCTCCCTGGTACGTCCAAGTTCGATTTGAGCATCATTAAATTCTTTGATAACAAAATGTGCATATCCTTTTTTAAAACTGGCTTCCGACATGTCACTTTCTGCCAGATTGCTTAGATCTGCTTTGGCATACATTTCTATCGCTTTTTTATACCATTTTTTGTTATAATAATAGCTGCCAAGTTCAAGGATAGCAGGCGTAGTAACAGGATCAGGATATTTCAGATTTATGAATGAAATTAATTCGTTTTCACCTCCGTCTGGGTCCAGTCGCATGCCGGCAATGGCTGACATCACTGTTGCTTCATTTTTTAAATTCTCAAACTGGTCCCGGACCGTCGGATGAATGGCATCAATATAATCCTGCAACATGAATCTGGTAGGTCCATATAAACTGTTATCGAAAAAAAACTGACCTGTTTTATAACTTTCCAACCGGTCAGTATGAATCGCATTCTCCTGGCCGGTCATGACCAACCTGCTTATAAGTAAAATAAAAATAATGGTTAATGTTCTCATCTATATAAAGTTATCCTGAAGTGGTTATCATCAGACTAAGAGTATGTTTAAATTTTCATGTTTGAGCGAAAGCG
>JACMLK010000490.1 GCA_014379665.1 Saprospiraceae bacterium
AAAATCTATTTCCGGTATACGAGGGACCATAGGTGGCAGCCCTCATCAAAATCTTACGCCTGTTGATGTAGTGGAGTGTATAGCCGGACTTGGTATCTGGTTGAAAAATCATAAGGGAAATCAAAAAATAGTTGTAGGACGGGATGGTCGGATCAGTGGCAACATCGTGAGCCAATTGGCAGTAAATACCTTATTGTCTATGGGCATTGATGTGGTTGATCTTGGACTATCCACTACTCCAACAGTCGAAATGATGGTTCCTAAGCTGAAAGCCGGTGCAGGCATTATCTTTACCGCCAGTCACAACCCCAAAGAATGGAATGCTCTTAAATTCCTCAATGAAAAGGGCGAATTTATTTCGGGAGAGGATGGGCAGGAAATCATAGACATCATAGACAGGGGTGAACTTGAATTTTCAACCATTGATAACCTCGGTACCTATACCACTATCAATGAGGCTATAGCCATCCATATTTCTGAGATTCTAAAATACAAACACGTCAACCAAACAGCGATCCGACATGCCGGTTTTCAAGTAGTGGTAGATTGTATTAATTCTACCGGAGCTATTTCTGTACCTCCTTTATTGGACGCTTTGGGTGTAGAATACACATTGATAAACGATCGTAATTTTGGACATTTTGCCCACAATCCTGAACCACTACCAAAGCATCTGGAACAATTATCCGGAGCAGTGATCAGTAATAAGGCAGATGTCGGAATCAGCGTAGACCCTGATGTAGACAGACTCGCTTTTGTATGTGAGGATGGCAGTATGTTTGGTGAAGAATATACCCTGGTAGCCATAGCAGATTTTATACTGGGTCGGGAAAAAGGAAATTCAGTATCCAATCTTTCTTCCACACGTGCATTGGCTGATGTAACAGTCCGGCATGGCGGAAGATACAGTGCATCGGCAGTCGGTGAAGTTCATGTAGTCAATGAAATGAAACGTACAGGTGCAATCATAGGTGGGGAAGGAAATGGAGGTGTGATTGTTCCTGATCTGCACTATGGAAGGGACGCTCTGGCCGCAATTGCCATTTTTCTATCGCTATTGGCAGAAAAAGGACTACAGATGACAGCACTTAAGCTTACCTACCCTACATATGTGATTATAAAAGATAAAATTGACCTTACAAATGATCTGAATTTAGATATTATTTTTGCAGGAATTAAACAGATTTTTAAGGACGAAAAATTGAATGATACGGATGGTCTTAAAATAGATTTTGATGAAGGATGGGTGCATATGCGCAAGTCCAACACTGAACCGATCCTACGGATTTATGCAGAAGCCAAAGATGAAACTACGGCAAACAAACTTATTCAAAAAGTAAAAGCCAACTTATAATGGATCAGGAGTCATCTTCTTTGGAACAATATTTCCTTCCTTTCAGAAACAATATTATTGGCATTGATCAGGAATTTTATTCCCCTTACGGACGTAAGAAAATTATTTATGCAGACTGGACAGCGAGTGGCAGAATGTACAGACCAATCGAAGACATCCTTACAGAAAAAATAGCGCCGTTTGTTGCCAATACACACACGGAAACCAATACCACAGGCTCTGCAATGACCATAGCTTACAAACAGGCTAAACACATTATAAAAAACCATGTACATGCCCTTGACGGGGATATTCTTATCTCATCAAATGCTGGTATGACAGGCGTGGTAAATAAACTGCAACGGATCATTGGTATTAAGCTTCATGAAAAATTTCAGGATAAAATAATCATTCAACAGAAAGAGCGACCGGTAATATTTGTAACCCATATGGAACACCATTCCAATCAGACTTCCTGGATCGAAACTATTGGTGAAGTCGTCGTGATCCGTGCATGTAAAGATGGAAAAGTTGATCTTGATCACTTTGAAAATTTAATTGAAGAATACAAAGACAGAAGGGTCAAAATAGCTGCCATCACTTCATGCTCCAATGTAACAGGAATAGATACTCCCTATCATAAAATAGCAGGTATGATTCATCGGGCAGGAGGATTTTGTTTTGTGGATTTTGCTTGCTCCGCCCCTTACATCGATATTAATATGCATCCGGAAAATCCTGAAGAAAGCCTGGATGCCATCTATTTTTCGCCTCATAAATTTCTTGGAGGCCCCTCGAGTTCTGGTATTCTGATATTTAATCAAAAATTATATTCAAACCGTGTGCCTGATAGTCCGGGAGGTGGGACTGTTGACTGGACAAATCCTTGGGGCGAACACAAATACCACGATGAAATAGAGGCACGGGAAGATGGCGGTACACCTGCTTTTCTGCAAACCATCAGGGTGGCACTGTGTATTCAACTTAAAGAAGAAATGGGTGTGGCCAATATGCTGAAGAGAGAACATGAATTGCTCACACGCGTTTGGAAAAAATTTGCCGGAATACCAAACCTCAGGGTATTGGCTGATAAACATAAAAACAGACTTGGTGTAGTCTCGTTTTACATTGACGATCTGCATTTTAATCTGGCAGTTAAGTTGCTCAACGACCGTTATGGTATACAAATGCGTGGTGGTTGCTCATGTGCGGGTACCTATGGACATTACCTGCTTGAGGTCTCTTTTGAAAAATCCAAAATACTGACAGACGAAATATCTTCAGGTTTTCTGGCCAACAAACCCGGATGGATTCGTATGTCAGTGCATCCTACGACGACAGATGCTGAAATGGATGAAATCCTTGATGCTCTGGAACAATTATGTATCCATCATAAAACCTGGGCAAAAGACTACGTCTATGATTCACATAACAATGAATTCAGACATCAGTCAGGGCCGGTTATGGAGGAGACTCTTGTGAATACCTGGTATAACTGCAGTTTGAAATAGCTGATAAGGTGGGTCTGCAGAAATTGCTAAATTTTTGTAGTTGTTAAATATGTTAGATTCGTAGGATTTGTGGAATTGTTATTTTGGCTTGAACTATAGGATTGGCATACTGCATAGAAACAAGAGGGTTTGTTTTGATTCGGAATTGAGCATCAAATAAAATGTAGTTCACCCTGAAGTATTCCTATAACTTTTTATGGCGGAATTAGTAACTGTCAGCAGACCCAATATGTATTCAGTGGGACTCAGTGGGACTTCGGTGGGTCTCAGTGGGAACTCAATGGGAGGACCGTCGGAATGAGGTGGGAGTCTGGTGCTATTATCCCGGGAGGATCTCGGGAGGACTGGCGGAGGGTGATGGGAGGGACTACGGAGCATCTATGACTCATCGTGGGTAAATCATCGACTAAAAGGTGGAATACGGGTAGTGTGTCTCGTCCTAAAATAGCTATACAGGTTAAACAATAAATCCTAAAATAACTTTACATACTTCAAAAATAATCCTAAAAAAATTATACACCCCTTTTTTTGAATTTTATTTATAAAAAATATATTTTTGGTTTAAGGATTGCAACTTCATATATGACATCTTTGGACGGGAGACATTTTGAAGTGGTCCATTCAAAGGGAAGGGCTTCTGGTCCTTTCTTTTGAAAAATTTTTATTGTAATTTTTCCACCTTCTAAGCATCGGTGATGTTTCCAAATGTGCCTCATTTGGTGTGAGAAAGTTACAACTTAAGTGCGGCCGTATCAAATTATAATTTACAATGGCATTTTTTACTTTTTCTAATGTTTGTTCAAAACCAACTTGTGTGGAGTGGAGATTAAACTCATTTTTTATTGTCCCATTTATTCTTTCTGCAATCGCATTTTCACATGGATCTCCATTTTGAGTCATACTAATGGCTATTTTATTTTCCAACAGAATTTTAACATACGCCTGGGAGCAATATTGTGAACCGCGATCAGAATGATGAATGAGTGGATCTTGGTACATTCTATTGTTTAATGCCATATTCAATGCATCAATACAACCTTCAGTTGATAAATCCATTCTCAGGCTAAATCCCATTATTTTTTTAGAGTAAGCATCTGTCACCAAACTTAAGTATGACCAATCATGAATCATTCTAATGTAAGTAATGTCGCTGACCCAGACTTGTTCGGGCCTTATTATTTGAAAATCTATAATCAGATTGTTATACTTTTTCATCCAATGCCTGGAGTTGGTTGTAATTGCCTTTCGTTTACGTTGCCGTATTAATAACTTATTGTCAGACAATAAATTAAATAATGCATCTCTACCTAATTTAATACTATGAGCATCGAGCTTTGGTGTTAGTAAATGATGTAATTTACGTGTTCCGATCCGAGGAAGTTTACTCCTGATTTCATCGACATAATGTATAACTAAGTCATTATATAGTATGGATTGATCACGTCTTTTAAGGTAATCGTAATAGGCGTGTCTAGTTTTGCCAAACAGTCTACAAAGGTATCCAATGCCTAATTTTGGATACATTTGATTTAATTGGGTGACTGTTTGGCCCCAGACTTTTTTCTGATATTGATTTTATACTGATCTTCCGCTATATCAATGAGCGTATTGAGAGCTTCAATTTTCAGTTCTGCCAACTTTAATGCTGATGTTATATCTTCTAATGTTGGCTCCACATTCTTATTAGATTCTTTAGCCATTGTATCCCTTTCTAAAATGCAAATATCGGCATTTTCTTTATTCGAAAGTTCAACCCATTCCCTAATACTTCTTATACTCTTAACATTAAACGCAGTCATAGCTTCTGCATAACTCATCTGTTTCATTTTGATAGCTGCAACAACCTGTCTTTTAAAAGCATTCGAATAAGTTCGCCTTTTTGTATTGTGATATTGGTCAGAGCCATATTTTAGCATCCATTCATTAACGGTACTTTTACCCAATGAATATTTGACAACTGCTTCCTGTCTTGGAAGTCCAGACTCTATTTCTTTAACTAGCTCAATAATGAATCGCTTATCATGCCAATAGCCTACTTTATCACTTTTTTTGATCTCAATTTTATCAATTTTGACATTCATTCTT
>JACMLK010000491.1 GCA_014379665.1 Saprospiraceae bacterium
AAAAAACAAAAAGAACAAAATGCTTTTTCCAATAGTCTGCAAAAAGGCGATGAAGTTGTTACAACCAGTGGCATCATTGGCCAGATCAATAAAATTGAAGATGACGCCATCACTGTTCAAATTGATCCAAAAACATTTATCAGAGTAGTTCCGAGTGCAGTATCCAAAGAAATGACTGATCAGTACAGGGCCAAAACAAAAGCGTAGAATTTATATTTCTACTTTTTTAATCCCTTTTTCATTTATTTCAATGATCCGTTGCTTAAAGAGAGTACCTATACTTTGTTTAAATACTTTTTTGCTTATTCCGAAGATAGCATTTATGACATCAGGGTCTGTTTTATCATTATAGGGTAAAAATCCACCGGCTTTTTCCAATTTTTCCAATATGTTTTTTGCAATATTGTCAATTTTAATAAAGCCTTGTTTAATAAGTGAAAGGTCTATCTTATCATCTTCTCTTACTTTTTTGATAAACCCATTAATTTTCTGGCCTATAGTCAGATTTTGATACACTTCATTTTTATATAAAATGCCAAGGTGCTTGCCATTTATGATGGCTTTGTAACCAAAATCCGTATGGGTCCATATAATAAGTTCAACTTCCTGATTGAAGATATAGTCTGATGGCTCTTTATCGAGAAATTTTTCCAATTTCATCGTACCCGTAATTCTATCAGTCAATTTGTCCACATAAATGTATATCAAATAACTTCTTCCTTCCTCCATTTTGATCTTCTGCTCGCTAAATGGGACTAATAACTCCTTTAATACTCCCCATTCCATAAAAGCACCGACCTCTTCTACTTTATTTACTTTAAGAAAGGCATACTCTCCTACTTGAGCTATAGGTGATTCAGTAGTGGCTACATATCTCTCTTCACCATCAAGATAGACGAAAACTTCTACTTTATCGCCTATACTCATATTTTCAGTAATATACCTTTTTGGCATGAGTATCTCACCCAGATTTTCACCATCAAGATAAAATCCGAAATCTACTTTTCTTACTATAGACAGATTATTTTTATGACCTAATATTGCCACGTATTGAATATTTCCACAAAGTTAAAAATAAAACCACTTCTTACTCATTCAATAACGACAGTTCTGATATCACAAAATTAAAGAAGTCAAATAATGACTACCTTATTATCATCACTTTTCTGGCAAAATGGAAATTTTCTCCTGAAAGTTCTATAAAATAGATACCGGAAGGAAATGCTGAAACATCAATTCTATCAGATATATTTCCATTGTACCTTTGACTAAGAACCTGATGACCAATGCTATTTTTAAGTTTCACTTCTGATTTTCCTTTATTGACGAGATTTACTTCAATATTCAGGAAATTTGATGCCGGACTTGGATAGATATTAAAAAGAGTTAAATACTTTTCTTCCCTTACTGATGAAATATTTTGAACAGTAAAAGGTCCAAAAGTCTTAACACATCCTGCTGCATCCGTTACTAAAACGCTGTAGTCTCCGGGACCTACGGAAGTCAGATGTTGACTGGTTTGACCATTTGACCACAGATAGGAATAGGGCAAAATTCCTCCGGCTGCCATAAATGTAATGCCACCCTGCTGTTGATTATTTGTGTCGTTGATTATTGTCACAGTATTGGCTTCAATAACTTCAGGTTGTGATATTTCTACACTTGTATTAATTACTATACCGGAAGCATCTGTTAATGTCAGATTATACTGGCCGGAAATTAATCCTGTAAGTATGAGTTCGTTGGAAGTAAAACCATTGGGACCGTGCCAGATTACATTAAGAGGCAATAAACCTCCGGACGTCAAACTATGTACTGATCCGTCATTGCCATCATAACATGTCACGTCTTCTTTTTCAATTATTATTATTAATGGCGAGATAAAAGTATATTCGTAACATACCATATTTGAACCACAGTCATTGGATACGGTAAGACATACATTATAGGTGCCAGTTTCAGTAAATTCATGGTTTGCTATGGGTTCATCACTGGTCATATTATTATCAAAATCCCAGAAATAATTATTATAAGTGTTAATAATAGCAGGGGTAACCGTTAAAACTGATCCTGCAAGAAGACCTGAAAAATCAGCAATTGGTGCCTCACTGATTTCATCCACTGTTACAGCCTCTTCGGAAACACAACCAGTTATGGAATTGGTAACTTCCAGAACATACTCACCCGGGGCCGTCACTGTTGGCGACAACGTATTTGACCCAGATGTGATCACACCGTTATTTGTAGTCCATTGATATAGGAATTCTCCTGTGTTCCCATCCACTGTTGCGTTAATATTTACCTCCTGAATGAGACAGGTGAGCGCATCCGGTGCATTTATAGTGGCTGAGGGAAGGATTATATTTGATGTGACAATTGAAGATGAGTTGGAAGTACATCCATTAACTCCTGTAACAGTTACCGAATATGTACCTTCTTCATTCACTAAAATGCAACTTTCAGCGTTGTCATTACTTACATTCCATAAGAAATTCAGACCATTGGAATTAGCACATAATTCCACAGAGACAAATTCACATGTCAGTGTTGCTTCAGGAATAGAGATGGTTGGTGGAATGGTATCTGATAAGATAACAGCCATTCCTTGTTCACTGCATCCGTTGGATGTATTCAAAATATTTAAACTATACGTTCCCGCTTTATCCACCACAGGATTCAAACTATTCAAACCACTTACAATGTTACCATCTGTTGTTGTCCAGGTATAATTATATTGAGAGCCTGTGCTTGACATTGATCCATCTATGGAGACTTCTGACGTTGTACAATTTATCGATGAAGGAGATTGAATGATGACGGAAGGCGCTGTGTTATCAGCAGACACAATTGTACTGCTGGACTTAGAACATCCATTAGTTGTATTTGTCACCAGAAGATTATAGGTACCGCCTTCATTTATAGTAGCTACCAATTGATTTGCTCCTGACACTATGTTTCCGTCATTTGTAGTCCATAAGTAATTAATATTCGGACCGGATGATGATCCTGCACCACTGACCTGTGCTGTCGGAATAGTGCAGGTGATATTTCCAATAGTTGAAGTAATAGCTACCGGAGCTGATGTAGCAGCAAGTGTAACATTTGAAATCAAAATACAACTATTAAAATCACTAACCACATAATCATAATTACCACCTGCTAAATTAATAAATGTGGGATTTGATTGAATGACTCCTGCCAGTTCATAAGTATATGGTGCTACCCCACCGGACGTATTTAAAGTTATTGAACCATTATTCTGTCCGCATGTGGCATTAATGAGCACGGGGTTCACAATAAGTTCTGGAGGTTCATTCAAATAAAAAGATTCATAAGATTCACAACCAAAAACGTCTGTAGCCGTTACCGAATATGCACCGGCTTCCAGATCTCCATTATACCAACCGATATTTCCGTTACTCCATAAATAGGTAAAATTTCCATTTCCGCCCGTTGCATTCACTGCTATTGAACCTGTATTGGTCCCGTTACAAAATATATCAGAAATCTCCAGTGTTTCAATTTGGATTACTTGAGGAGCATTTACTGTGAAAACATCTGTATTTAAAAAGTAACCATTTCCATCTGTTATCTCACAATCATATCCACCATTTGGCAAGTTGGAAATAGTAGCTGTTGTGGCATTATTGCTCCATAAATAACTCTTATTCTGGTATCCATCGGTGACATTGAGCGAAATCTGACTGGTTTGAGGGCATTGACCATTCACTACAGTAGCTGAATAATCCATCTCAAAAGAATTAAAAAACCATGACTGCCATACAGAAACACTTTTTGTTCCTACTTCGAAAACCCGTTTATCATAAGCATTTACGGCAAATAACGTGGGAACATAAATGATTTGGTATTCATTGTCCAGATTTGGTTCATTAGTGGATGTGAGATTAACAATAGGATAAGGAGTACCGGCAACCCAGTTGCCCTGTGTACCTCCAACACAGCCTGAGGGGCCATAAAGACAATTAAGATTAGTATTCAAATCTATTTCAATGTGAAAAACCATGATGTCATTAGTACCTCCCGGGCCATGCAGATTCCATAAATTTTTCAAAACGGATGCATTATGATAACTCCAGCATGGACCACACCAGGTAGCTGAAAAGTCAAGCAATACATGCTTTCCGGCATCCAGATAATCATACAGATTATGTACTCCACCGTTAATGTCTGTTACCGTAAAATCCGGAGCAACGCTTCCGTCCGCAATCTGAGCATTAGATGCAAAAGCACCGGACACAATGATCATTAAAATGAGTAAATAACTTTTCATATCCTTAGCGATTGGTTAATTATAATGTTTGATGGCCTAAATTTAATGGATAAAAGTATATTACATAATAAAAAATACAATTATTTGTCATTATTAAAAACATTATTTCCCAAAGGGATATATTCTTACATATTTTATTATTTGCGCATATTTGTCATGCCCTGCATCATTTTTTCCATGCCTTTACCTTTACTCATCATGAGCATCATCTTACGCATCTGATCGAACTGTTTAATAAACATATTGATCTCATGAATACTCTTACCGCTTCCGGTAGCGATTCTTTTCTTACGCGACATATTTAATAATTCAGGATTGACTCTTTCTTTAGGGGTCATGGATAGAATAATAGCTTCTACCTTACTGAAAGCTTTATCATCGATGTTTATATCCTTGGTCATTTTGCTCATCCCGGGTATCATGTTCATCAATGATTTGACATCTCCCATTCGTTTTATCTGGTGCAGTTGTCCAAGAAAATCATTAAAATCAAA
>JACMLK010000492.1 GCA_014379665.1 Saprospiraceae bacterium
ATTACACGGATGATGGAAATGGGTGCAAATGCCTACCTCACAAAAACGACCGACCCGGATGAGATATACCAGGCCATTCTTAGCTGTATGAATGATGATTTCTACTTTAATGAGTTAGTAAACAAAGCTGTACTGTCCAAACTTCAGACAAAACGAACCGTAAGGCAGTTTTACCCCAATCCCATTAAATTTACGGAGAAGGAAGTGCGGATATTAAGACTGCTGGCGGAGGATAAAACGACAGAAGAAATTTCTAAAGAAGTGTTTTTAAGTCCGAGGACTGTCGAAACGATCCGGCAGGCGATGAAATTGAAGGTAGGTGCCAAGACTATTGCGGGCCTTATTATGTATGGTATGAGGAATAAATTAATAGACTAAAAGTTTATAATACCATTTTTGATTGCATACATGGCGAGGCCCACCCTGCTTTTCACATCCAGTTTTTCAAATAATTGGTCTCTGTAATTGTCTACCGTTCTTGGGCTTACAAACAGTTCCTTTGCCATTTCCTTATAAGTCAATTCAGAACAACTTAGTTTCAAAAACTTTATTTCATTTTCATTCAGCACTAACGGCTGTGTGAAAACACTTTTATCCGGATTGTGAAATACATTTGCCAGCTTCCCCGATATAGTCTGCGGATAATAGTATCCCTCAGCCATAACAGATTTAATGGCATGTTTTAATTCGCCCGGATGGGTATCTTTTTTCAGGAAAGCCTTTACTCCTGTCCTCAAAAGACGAATTATTGTTATTTCTGAATCGAACATCGAGAGTACGAGAATGTTTATGGCCGGATTGTTTTCGACCAGCCATTTTGCCGTTTCGTAACCATCCATAAAAGGCATGTTCAGATCAAGGATGATAATATCGGGTATATTTCCATGTCTGACTTGACCAATCATTTCAAGGCCGTTTGCAGCCCTGAGAGTAACCTCACAATCATGATAGTCATTAATCACATCAATTAGAGCATCTCGCAAGAGAATATGATCATCCACTATTCCTATACGGAGTTTTGCTGCACGCCGGGGTGTTTTTAAAACGGGATTGTAATACATAATAAAGTGCCTTTGTTTATATTACTGTTTATATAGTATCGTCCATTGATCATTTTAACCCTGGTAATAATATTCTGCAATCCAGAAGATCCGTTTTTGTAACTGCTGTTAAGAGCAGCGGTTACGTCGAAGCCAATACCATTATCCTCAATATTCAACTCTAGCTCATTTTGTTTAAAATTAAACAGGAGAATTACTTTATCGGCACACGAATGTTTAAGTACATTATTAAGGGATTCCTGGATTATGCGGAATAGCATGATCTCGGTTTTCGGATTAAGACTTTTTTCATCTCCTTCATAGCTAAGTGTGATAGATAGCTTACCTATATTTTCGATCTGTTGAACGAACAGATTTACTGAGTTCCACAAGCCGTTTTCATTTACATAATTTGAGTTGAGATTTCTTGAAAATGATCTTATTTCTTCTAAACATCGTTCCAGTATTTTATCGGCCTCATTAATATTTGACTCATTCTGACTGTGAGATGCCATTAAATAAGAAGCCAGGCGCAGCCTGCAAAGCACTATCAGGGGAGCTATATTATCGTGAAGTTCCTGCGAAATATGTATGAAGGTACTTTCCTGTATCTCAAGCTGTGCCTTGATCACCTCCTTATTATATGTATTTTGAAGGGTAATCTGCTTTTTATTATAATA
>JACMLK010000493.1 GCA_014379665.1 Saprospiraceae bacterium
CACGAAGTCGGAAAGGCACGAAGCTTCACTTCCGATCGGATGACTATCAGGCATCCCATCGGTATTAGGGATTCTCATCCAGGGAATAGCGGTGGGACGGCGGCAAGGCACGAAGTTTCACAAAGGGAATTAAAGCTTTTCCAGGACACAAGTTAAACTTGTCAGGCTCGCAGCAGACTGAAACTTGCGCCAGCATTGGGGATGAGCAGTCCGACCCATGCTTTGGAGTTTAGTTTGACCCCTCCGGGGTCATAGGGATGGGATGCATTTGTTTCTATTAAAGTTTGATCCTTCCGGGATCAATATGCTGGTGGTATGGAAGTTAAAAACTTCCAACGTAATGCATCGAAGTTGAAAACTTCGACGATCGGTGGGATCGCATGGCAAGAAAATTAAAGTTCAAGCACGTCTTTCATGGTAAAATTGCCGGTTTTGCCGGGTATCCATTCAGCGGCGAGTACTGCTCCCAAAGCAAATCCTTTGCGTGTATGTGCGGTATGTATGATTTCAATATCATCTATGTCGGAGGTATATTTGACGCTGTGTGTTCCCGGGAAGGGATCTTTTCTTATGGATTCGATATAAAGATTGCGTGAATTTTTGTCATGCGGCGGCGTTATCGTCCATACTTTTTTCCGGGCGATGCGGTCGATAATGTCTTTAGCCAACGAAATGGCTGTACCGCTGGGTTTATCCTGTTTGGCGACATGATGCATTTCACTAATTTCGACGTCGTATACTTCGTATTTATTCATGAGGGCAGCAAGACGCTTATTTACTTCAAAAAATATATTCACTCCAATACTGAAATTGGGAGCATAAAGAAAAGTGCCTTTTTTCTCAATACATTTTCTCTCCACTTCTCCTTTTTTAAGCAACCAACCCGTAGTGCCTGAAATGACAGGGATTCCAATATCGAGACATTGTGAAATATTGAGGTAGGCTGATTCCGGAGTCGAAAATTCGATAGCCACGTCGGCCCACTGAAGCACCCGGGGGTTAAAATCCTGAAGATTTCTGCTGGATATCTTACAGGTGATGCTATGGCCTCGTCTAAGTGCAATTTCTTCAATGGTCTGTCCCATTTTTCCATAGCCGATCAATGCAATATTCATATAAACACAATATTTTAAATGCCAAAGATAAGTTAAATGTTTTATTACTAAAAGTTTTAATATATAAAAATTACAACCTTCCGGGGTTTTAATTTAAAACAAATATCATAACTCAGACATCCTTTATGCAAATCAACAAACATGAATATTTAAACATGCTCTTAATAAATGACAATATTTTTTAACTTTACCCCCGATTTATTCACTTTAAATTTTGATTGAATGGAGAATATTTTAGGAATCGGATCAAGGGTAAGACACCCGGCTTTTGGAGATGGGGTTGTAGTAGCTGTGGAGGTAGTGGCTTACAGGGTATGTTTTATCACATATGGTCTGAAATTAGTTGGTAAGGATTACACTGCCTGGGAGGTGATTGAAAAAATAGCGGCTGAAGATAAAGTCAGTTTTACAGAAGCTGAAAAGTCGCTGATCAAAATTCTCAAGACATGGTCCGACATCAGTGAAGTAGTACCTTTGGGTGATAAATGGAAAAACGGCCTGATGATACTTAAACCGGAAGACACCACGCTAAAACCAAAAGAAATTCCAATTGATGCCTTTTTTCATAAGATAGTCATGGTTAGGGACAGGCTTCGGGTGATGGAGCAGCGTATCAATGCCAGTCACTTGTCTGATGAAGACAAGGTGAATCTTCAGCAATATATCACGAGAATCTATGGTAGCCTTACTACTTTCAATGTACTTTTCAGAAACAAAGAAGATCAGTTTGTAGGAGATAAGGGGGAATGAATTACGAATGACGAACGATGAACGATGAACGATGAATTACGAACGACGAGAGACGAACGGCGAATGATGAACGATGAACGCAGAACGATGAACGATGAACGCAGAACGACGAATGGGGTGAAGGGTGAAGGGTGAAGGGCACAAGTTGCAAACTTGCGCCAGCATGGGAATTACGAATGTAGAATGTAGAATTGGGAATAAAAATGATGTGTTATATGAAGCAATGGATATTTTTTGGATTGTTTGTTATTTCCATTTGCACAGGATGTGTGGCTCCAAACCAGACTTTTGAAAAAATACCTCCGGGAATATGGCGGGGTACGCTTCTTTTGGACAGAGTTCCGGTTTCCAAATATGGCGATGACAGGGATATTGTTAAAAAATTTGATTTTGATGCTGAATTGCCTTTCAATTTTGAAGTGATTTATGATGATGCTTCCAATTTCCATGTGGTTATTCACAATGCAGAAGAAAGAATCAAGATAACTGATATCGAATTTGGCAGAGACAAGTCGACAGCCAAAGACACGGTAGTCATCAGGTTTCCGGTTTATGACACTTATATCAAAGCGATCTATGAGGATGGTGTCATGGAAGGGGAGTGGGTAGTCAATTACAGAGAAAATTATAGTATTCCATTCAAAGCAGTACATGGTGTAGCAGACAGATTTTCATTGGTGGATGGTGAGGTGGAGACCAATGTCGATGGCCGATGGAGTGCGACTTTTGAAATTGGTACCGATGACCAATATCCTGCCACAGGTCTATTCAGGCAAGAAGAAAAAAGGCTGACTGGCACATTTCTTACGGAGACTGGAGATTACAGATATCTGGAAGGTATCGTATATAAAAAGAAAATATACCTGTCGACATTTGACGGAGCACATGCTTATTTGTTTTTGGGAAAACTGATGGACAACGGTCAGTTGACCGGAACTTACAGATCGGGTAGTCATTATACCACCAACTGGGAAGCGGTGAAAGACAAAGAAGCCAATCTGCATGATGCTTATGATTTGACCAAAAGCAATACTTCTGATCCACTGAGCTTATCCTTTGAAAATGAATCAGGTACAATGGTAAGTATAGATGACGACAAATATAAAAACAAAATAAAACTGATACAACTGATGGGCACCTGGTGTCCCAATTGTATGGACGAAACTGTATTTTTAAAAACATATTTTGAAAAACATCCTGCAGATGACGTGGAAATCATTTCCATCGGTTTTGAAAGATATAAAGATGCTGAAAAGGCAAAAGCCTCGCTTAAAAGATTTAAAACAAGAATGAATATCGACCATGAGGTATTGTATGGAGGGCATTATGATAAAAAAGCGGCATCTGAAAAAATGCCGCAATTGGATAAAATCATGGCTTATCCCACGTTGCTTTTTGTCGACAGGAACAACAGGATTGTAAAGATACATACAGGATTTAATGGCCTGGCTACTCCGGAATATCCTGCCTTTGAAAAAGAATTCGGGGAAATCATTGAGTCGATGAGAAAGTAGGAATTGCGAATGACGAATTACGAATAATGAATGACGAATTGAAATGACGAATTGGGAATGGGGAATGACGAATTACGAATTACAAATTACGAATTACGAATAATGAATAATGAATAATGAATGACGAATTGGGAATGGGGAATGGTGAATTGTGAATGGGGAATGACGAATTGTTCACGAAGGAGATTACAGGGGCACAAGTTGAAAACTTGCGCCAGCATTGGTATAAGTGGAAAGTCAGGACGCGCAAGCCGCTGCGGGCTTGACAGGTTCGGTCCTGATGGTGGAAAGTGAAAGGCATTGAAGATTTAGGCACGAGGGTTCACAATGGGATTACAGTAACTTAGTAATCCCGGTTTGATGACGCTCAGGCATCCCACCGGTAAAGGATGTACTCCTGGACCATAGCGGTGGGATGGCGACAAGCCATCCGACCGCCTGCTATTATTTGTTGTACACACAGATTTGAAAAAAGTTAATTATACAAAGCAAAAAATTATCTTTGTCATAACTATTAAATGACTTTTTTTGTTACTTTAGAAAATCTGAATCCGTCTTGGATAATATTGCGATTGTATGGTTTAGAAATGACCTGAGGCTGCATGACAACGAAATGCTGACAGATGCTATTCAAAAAGCAAAGTTTGTACTTCCGTTATACGTATTCGACCCAGGAATATTCACAGGTACCACATCTTTCGGTTTTGAGAAAACTGCTAAATTCAGAACAAAATTTATACTTGAGTCTGTAGAAGATCTCAGAAAACAGCTCAGACTTAAAGGAAGTGACCTGATCATCAGAATTGGTAAACCTGAGGAAGAAATTTTTATAATTGCCAAAGAATACAAATCAAGCTGGGTGTATTGTAATCGTGAGCGTACAGATGAAGAGGTAAAGGTGCAGGACAGGGTCGAAAAAAAACTATGGACCATAGGGCAGGAGCTCAGATTTTGCAGAGGAAAAATGCTATATTATACCGCTGATCTTCCTTTTCCGATATCGCAGGTTCCTGATACATTTTCCGGTTACAGAAAAGAAATAGAATATAGTGTGCCTTTGAGAAAGCCTCTGCCGGTACCTGAAGCGATTCCGTTTCCTGACTTCAAAGACGATAGGGGAGTGCTCCCGACATTGGCAGATTTCAGCAAAGGCGATCTTCCTGCGGATCATATTGAAAATCAAAATTTCAAGGGGGGAGAGACAGAAGGGTTAAAACATTTAAACCATTTTGTGTGGGAAACAAATCAGATTGCTTCCTACAAAGACACCAGAAATCAATTGCTGGGTTGGAGTTTTTCGACCAAACTATCGGCATGGCTTTCTACCGGTTGTCTTTCTCCCAAATATGTGATAGAACAAAAATTGAAGTTTGAGGAGAAAGTCATAAAAAACGAATCTACGTACTGGTTGTATTTTGAGTTATTATGGCGGGATTATTTCAGATTAATGGGCAAAAAGTATGAAAACAGGATCTTTCAACCTCGTGGAATCAGCCATCATGACCCAGGGGGCAGCGTAGATTACGCCTTGTTTGGTTTGTGGGCAACAGGTATGACCGGCGTACCATTTATTGATGCCAATATGAGACAACTCAATAGTACAGGGTTCATGTCCAACCGTGGCAGACAGAACGTAGCAAGTTTTTTAGTAAAGGATTTGAACATAAAGTGGTTAATGGGTGCTGAATATTTTGAATCACTTCTCTTGGATTATGACCCCTGTTCCAATTATGGCAACTGGAATCATATCGCCGGTGTAGGTAATGATGCGAAAGATGATAAATATTATAATATATTGGCTCAATCCAGAAAATACGACCCTGAAGGAAAGTTTATTAAATATTGGATTCCTGAACTGAGGCCTATTCCTGCGCATATGGTCCATGATCCGGGTATGATGAATCAGGAAGATCAGCACAAATACGGAGTAATCCTGGGAAAAGATTATCCGATGGCGGTTACTACAAAAGCCAGTCGTTTGAAAATTGAAAAAACAGGATGAAATATATGGGCAGTATTTAATATTTACTTTATTTTTGAAACTATATTAAACAAAATTGTATTTGAACAATCGTATTTTATCATTAACAATAAAAATTAATCAAATTTAAATTTATCAAAGTATGAAAAACATGTTTTTAATATTGAGTCTAATTGGCTTTTTATCTGTGAGTTATGTATCAAATGGTCAAAAAATACTTGAACAGGGCAATGTTAAAATGGAATTGACAAATGTAAATTCCGATGATCCGCAAATGGCCATGAATCTTGAAATGATGAAAGGCTCAAGGACTGACTTATATTTTAAAGCGGACAAATATGTAACGTATATGGATATGATGGGTGGTATGGTAAAAATGAAAATCTATGTAGAGCAGGTCAAAGAAGAAATGAATATGTTTTTTGACATGATGGGTCAAAAGATGTGGATTGAATCCACATTTGACAAAGCTCAAAGTGCTCAGCAAAAAGAAATCTCCGCCAAATCCAACATAGTTTATGACAAAGCAGACACCAAAGATATCCTGGGGTATAAGTGCTATAAAATGACCGTAACAAATCCTGAAATGGAAGGTGTTACTGTAAATGGTTATGTGACTGAAGATATCAAAACCAAAGCAAATCTTATTCAGGGTTTTCAATCTCTTGAATTTGCCGGTTATCCGATGGAATTTACCATTGGTAACCCTCAATTTTCGATGACCATGACTGCGATAGAAATCAATGATAAAGTGGATGATGCTAAATTTGTTTATGATACCAAGGGTTATAAGAAAATGACCATGGAGGAATTTCAGAAAAGCATGGGTGGCATGGGCGGAGGATTTGGATTCTGATCTTAAATAAAGTAGAATCAGATATTTATAAGGAGTGCCATATCGGAATGAACTGATATGGCACTTTTTAATTGGGCTTGGAGTTGACCTTTACTTTAGATGTGGATCTGGCGTTAAGTATTATCCCATAATTAATATTATGTTAAATAGAATATTTGTATAATGCCCCACTGACTATACCTTTGTCAATACCAAGTTTTATCTCATTTTAATGTGAAACTATGGGTATCTAGGAATAAATTTTTATGTTTGCAACAAAAATAACATTTTGAAGAAATACATTCCATCTGTTGTAACTTCGGGAAATCTTATTTGTGGATTTGCAGCGATTCAAATCGGTGACTTTTATTGGAGTCCCATTTTGTTGATGTGCAGTTTTATATTTGATGGACTGGATGGAATGGTGGCGCGTGGACTGCAGGTTACGAGTGAATTTGGTAAACAAATGGATTCCCTGGCTGATGTGATCAGTTTTGGTGTAGCTCCCTCCTATTTGTATTATTTACTTGCTCCGGACGAGTCATGGGAATGCAAAATAATTCCCTCCGTGATTGTTGTAGCAGGGACAGTACGGTTGGCCAAATTTAATATATCCCCGGCAAAAAAATACTTTCAGGGCTTACCTATCCCAGCCAATGCCTTATTTTATATAGGTATCTTTTTTGCATTAGAAAACGACAGTCAGCTTTTTATTGATTTTTTTAATTCCAAAACCAATTATTTACTGACACCGATATTTATGAGCATCATGATGGTGAGTTTCGGATTCAGGATGTTTTCGATAAAAGGCATGTCCAGACAATGGAAAGACAATATTTACCATTATATCATGGCTGTCGTTGTAATCGTAATTTCCATTAGTTGTAAATACGAATCCATTTCATATATAGTTTTGGCCTATATTGTACTTTCTATTATCAATACATTAACAAGCAAATACCTCGAGAAAACAAAAATTGTATGATTTTGGCGTAACTTTGCGTCTTATTTTTAGTTGTATTGCGTATAATATATTAAGAAATGGCGATTATAATTACTGATGAGTGTATCAATTGCGGAGCTTGTGAACCTGAGTGTCCCAATAATGCCATTTATGAAGGAGGTGTCGAATGGGCTATAAAAGATGGTTCGGGCGTCACAGGCATATATATACTTGAAGATGGCAGAGCTGTTGATTCAGCTTCAAAACAAAAACCAATCATGGATGATTACTACTATATAGTGCCGGATAAATGCACCGAATGTGTGGGTTTTCATGAAGAACCGCAATGCGCTGCCGTATGTCCGGTGGATTGTTGCATTCCGGATCCTGACAGAGTGGAGTCAAAGGAAAAACTTTTAGCAAGAAAATCGGCATTGCATTTGTGAATTAAGATTTGGTGAATGGTAAAAGGTAAAAGGTGACTGATGAATGGAGAATTTACTAAATTGCTAAGTTGCGAAATTGTTAAGCTGCGGGTTTTTAATGGAAATAATATCGGACTGCCGTTTCAAAACCTGAATAATTAGTTTCATAGTTGTTTAGTGACAGATCATTGTTTGTAAATCCGCCTGCATTTGATTCATGGAATGGAACAGAAGTATTTTTAGATCTTATAAGATACAAATTACCTGATATACTGAATTTACGATGTATTCTCCACTCCACTCCTGCATTTAAAGTAGTGATCCACTTTTGATACAATGGTTCTATAGATCTGATTTTAGTCTCAGATAATGTTTGGCCTTGATTATACTTGGTATACAGTTGTTGTGCATCATCATTTAATGCATAAGACGCGTGTAAAAAAGATCCAAAATTCACTGAACCGTTAATGCTGATTTTACCACTAAATAAGTATTTGGCTCCTACCTGAAATTCCAGATAATCAGTCCTCTTAGTGATGGCTCTTGTAATATGTTCATTGATGGCTGTGACCTTATCACCTGACAAATTGAGGGTATTGCCCACAAAACCGTCAGTCATATCATTACTGGACTGCTCAGCATTATTTGTTACAGCATCGGATCGCAGAAACACACTATTTGATGTATAACTCCTGATTCCAATCCGGGAGAACAAATGTATTTTATTATGCAGACTGTACTCCGCAAAAATACCGGCTAAGTAATTTTCTGTAGTTTTAAAATTTGAAGTCGAAAGCCCCAATGTGGCGCCAAACTGCCAATTTACGGATTTGGATAGTTGGACCATATTTAATTTAGGAGCTTGTACAAATGATATATACTGTAATGGTGCAACATGAATTGGCAAAGGAAAAATCACCTTATCTAATGACACAGCACGTTCCGTGGTCTCAGGTAAATCGCCGTTACTGTCAAGTTTACTCATGTCGGCCATCTCAGCACTCCCTACCCTTTCTACATCATTGCTTAATCCCGATCCCTGAGTAAATGCTGATGATGGAATGTTAGCCTCGTTTTTGCTAATATTACTGATATGCTTAGCACTACTTAAATTCTTTTTGTGAAATGCACTGCCATTGTCCTGAATTTTATTTTTGGCAGTAGTAGGTGTAAATTGACCTGAAGCATTATTTTGAGGAAGTTCATTCTCCTTAACAGCAAAATCAGAATCAGGTAATTTATTGATGTTCAATGGTAATATCTTTTTGACCTTTCCTGTTACTTCGTCAGACATTGACTGATTGCCTATCCAAATAGAAATCAGTGCGAATAAAAACACTACGAACGACCACATAAAAAAGATCATTTTTCTTTCTTTCCTCTTTACCGGCATCTCCAGATCAAGCATATCATGCATCCTGACCCAGTTGTCCTGTATGATTTTATCGAGTGAATCTTTATTTTCCATATTGGTAAGTACTATTATTTAAATTAAACATGGCCTGCAATTTCTTTCTTGCTTCTGATAAGTACCATTTGGAAGTACCTTCCGATATACTGAGACACTCCCCTATTTCTTTATGATTGTATCCTTCAATAGCATATTTGACAAAAACTTCCTTAAAAGAACCTTTCAAAGTATTGATTTTTAGAATGATATCATCGTAATCGTGTAGTTCCGGTTCATATGAAGGTATTTTTTCCGAGTGGTCATCTATCAGGAGGAATCTCATTTGTCTGTTTTCCTTTCTGAAATGATCTGCCAACGTATTGAACGTAATCCTTCTGATCCACCCCTCAAGTGAACCGCGTGATTCAAATTTGTGGATATTTTTAAAAACGGTTAAAAAAGCATCATTCAGAATGGCACAAATAGTGTAATCATCTTTGGAATACCTCAGACACATCTGATACATACTTTGGAAATATTTCTTATAGAGTACCTCCTGATATTTTCTATCATTATTCACACAACCTTTGATGAGGTTATGTTCCTCTATATTTGAAATGTTATGTATCACATTAAAACATTATCCAAAACTTAGTAGACCCTACTTAAACAAAAAAGACGAATTTAAGTGATTTAAGGTTGGTAAATGTGCAAAAAAAAATGTTAGAGAGTAAAACAAGACATTTACTTTCTAACATTTTAGCTTTAGTGCTGATGATTCCGGGGGGAAGGATATAATCCTGTATCAAACACCGATAAACATGTCCTGTTCCTCCTCCTGAGGAAAAGTGACAACCTTCTTCGTTTTAGTAAAAACTTTAGTGAAGAAGGATTTTGCGTTCTTCAAAAAATTGTTCATGGATTAAAATTTATACTTATAATACGTTCAAAGTATAAGATTGTTTCCCTATTATGTCACAATAATTTGTTAAGGGTAAGCATTTCATGGTTTACCCTTTCTAAATATTCGTGGTTTACCCTTAATTATTAGTCCTTTATCGCAAATATTTTTCCAGGTCGTCTCCTTCATTTTCGTATAGATCTTCCCAGAATTTCTTTGATTTTATGTTCACTTTGCTCTCCACACTAAACGTCTTTTTTTTCGGTTTGACCAAATCCCGATCTTCTGGTTGCGGGGGTCTTTGATTTTTCTTTTGCTTACTAGTTTTCATAATACTATAAAACAATGA
>JACMLK010000494.1 GCA_014379665.1 Saprospiraceae bacterium
GAGCGAATTCAACGGCTTAATTGGGTATTTACTTTTGATATTTCACGAAATAAAATCACTTTGAAGGAAAAGATAAAAGAATGGTTCAGAAAGTATCTTGGAATGAATTTTAATTATCAGAATTACAGAATTTTAAAATAAAACAAAGTTGTATGTTTACTGTTAAAGATATTCTTTAATTTTACCACTATATAAATTATAACGATATGAAATGGGAAGGACGAAGACAAAGTGACAACCTGGAAGACAGACGAGGCATGAGCACCACCGGAAAAGTGGCGGCAGGAGGAGGCGCAATTGGTATTATATTTCTGCTGATCCAAATGTTTCTAGGTGGAGATAACCAGGAAATAACGCAGGCACTGCAAAATCAGTTAGGTCAAGGTGCTTCACAGGAGGAAAGGCCATTGACAGAGGAAGAAAAATTAACAGGTGCTTTTGTCTCTACGGTTTTGGCATCTACTGAAGACATATGGCTTACATTATTTAAGGAAAAGGGAATAGACTACAGAGTCCCCAAAATGGTTTTATTTAGTGAAGTGACTCAATCTGCCTGTGGTGGTGCCAGTGGCAGTACCGGTCCTTTTTACTGTCCCGGAGATGAAACGCTTTACATGGATATGTCCTTTTTTAATACATTAAAAGAACGTTTTGGAGCCAAAGGAGGAGATTTTGCCATTGCCTATGTCATAGCACACGAAGTAGGTCATCATGTACAGCACCAATTGGGCATACTTGAAAAAACCCAGGGCATGAAACGTCAGTTAAGTGAAGCCCGGGGTAATAAATTACAGGTGGCTACAGAACTGCAGGCTGATTTTTTTGCAGGCGTTTGGGCTCATTATGAGCAAAAGTATCTTGATGAAGGGGATATACAAGAGGCCATCAATGCCGCAGCTGCGGTAGGAGATGATAACATTCAGAAATCCACACAAGGATATACACAACCTGAAACCTACACTCACGGTACGTCAGAACAAAGAATGTATTGGTTTTCTCAGGGATTTAAAACAGGTGATATCAACAGTGGAGACACATACGGAGACCTATAAGTTAAAAAAGCATTGATAGTTTATGCACTTCTAAATGTACGATTACAAGTACATTTAAATCTTTTTAACCACTATTTTTAGATTTAAGTCATCAGTGATTTCAATAGTCTCCCCACCTTCTGTGGGGCCTAATATAATCGAAACACCCAATACTTCCGATTTGATATATTCACCATACTGCTGAACGGCTGGTCTGATGCTCTCGTGGTCTTCCAGGACAATAGAGATTTTGTCCGTCACGTTGAAGTCACTGTTTTTACGAATATTTTGTATCCTGTTTACCAACTCTCTGGCCAGGCCTTCGGCTACAAGATCGTCAGTCAGACTAATATCAAGGGCAACCGTAATATCTCTGTCGATAGCTACCTGCCATCCCGGAATTTCGTCAAAACTGATTTCAATATCCTCTGTTGTCAACACAAATTGTTCACCTTCGATTTCTAAGGTATATGTATTGTTTTTTTCGATCTCCGAGATAGTCTTCTGATCAAATTCTGCAATCATGGTTGAACCGGCCTTCATATGTTTCCCCAGTATCTTACCTAATGTCTTAAAATTGGCTTTGGCCTTTTTGCTGATAAATCCTTCGGTATCTGTGATAAATTCTATTTCCTTCACATTCACCTCAGAGAGAATGAGTGCTTTTATCGCATCTACCTGACTGATAAATAAAGGATCAAGTACAGGTAAAAGTATTTTTTTTAAAGGTTGTCTGACCCTTAATCCTTCTTTTTTCCTGATGGATAAGACCAAAGAAGATATTCTTTGGGCATAATCCATTCTTTGCTCCAGTGTTTTATCTATAGCAGTATCGTCAACTGCAGGAAAATCAGCCAGATGTACAGATTCTTTTTCCTCAAGTTTTGTCACATCATTCAGATTTTTGTACAACCAGTCTGCAAACATGGGCCCTGCCGGTGCCATTAGTTTTGATAAAGTAGAGAGACATTCATACAAAGTCTGATAAGCGGCTATTTTATCTTCAGAATAGTCACCTTTCCAGAATCTCCTTCTGCAAAGACGCACATACCAGTTGCTCAGGTGTTCATCGACAAATATCATAATTTTTCTGGTCGCATTGGTCGGCTCATAATCGCTAAATTCTTCATCTACCTCTTTTACCAATGAATTTAACAATGATATGATCCACCGGTCTATCTCTTGTCTTTCTGATAATGGTATCCGGGTTTCTTTATAGCCAAATCCATCAATATTAGCATACAATGCAAAGAAAGAATACGTATTAAACAGTGTACCAAAAAACTTACGACGCACTTCATCGATACCTTCGGGATCAAATTTCAGATTGTCCCAGGGTTGTGCATTGGAAATCATATACCATCTTGTGGCATCAGCACCATACTCTGCAATAGTTTCAAAAGGATCGACCACATTTCCTAGCCGCTTTGACATCTTCACGCCGTTCTTATCAAGTACAAGTCCGTTGGATACTACATTTTTAAAAGCTACACTCCCAAAAACCATACTGGCAATTGCATGAAGGGTAAAGAACCAACCTCTGGTCTGATCCACTCCTTCGGCAATAAAGTCAGCGGGAAAGGTGATGCCTTTGTCTATTAAATTCCGGTTCTCCATAGGATAATGCCATTGGGCATAAGGCATTGAGCCGGAATCAAACCATACATCTATCAAATCCAACTCCCGTTTCATGGGCTTTCCGGAAGGTGAGACCAGGACAATTTCATCTATATATGGCCTGTGAAGGTCTTCGGGTACGGATTGATGTAAACCCAACACATCATTTGCTTCATAGATGGCATCGGCCAGTTCTGCTATAGATTGTATACATTTTTCTTCCTGAGCATCATCTGATCTCCATATTGGAAGTGGAATGCCCCAATATCTGGTTCTGGAAAGATTCCAGTCCTGCAGATTTTCGAGCCAGTTGCCAAATCGCTTTTCTCCGGTATGCGCGGGCTTCCAGTTAATCGTTTTGTTGAGTTCAATCATCTTATCTTTCATGGCCGTGCTCCGGATAAACCAACTATCCATCGGATAATAAAGTACGGGTTTATCCGTACGCCAGCAATGAGGATAATTGTGGACATATTTCTCCACTTTGAAAGCTTTGTTCTCTTCTTTTAGTTTGATGGATATGTCTACGTCTACAGACCTTTCAGGTGCTTCTCCATCCCTATAATATTCGTTTTTAACATATTTGCCTCCTATTTCGGCAAGGTCTGCTCTGAATTTTCCCTGCAAATCTACTAATGGTACTGCATTGCCATTTTCATCCAGGACCAATAAAGGCGGTACCTCAGGCGTGGCTTCTTTGGCTACTC
>JACMLK010000495.1 GCA_014379665.1 Saprospiraceae bacterium
AGAAGATACGCTGTGATACATTCCGTTTTTGACCCGCAAATAGACTTGTGAACCTCCTTCAAATAGTCCTTCCGGCTGCAAATTTTTAGGTAGTCCTTCGCTTATATCCTGCCAGGTCTGCCCACCATCTGAAGATTGAAAAATCACATTTGCTGCGGTTGAATTTTCTTTATTGGGTTTTATCTGAAAGGAGTCTTGAAATGTTAATAACCGGCTTGTACAAGACGGAGTATGTTTTGACACCTGATTAGATGTGAAGAAACATTGACTAAATAGCAAAAAAACAAGGTTGAAGATATACATGATATTAAAAGTTTAAGTGAAGAATACCACAAAGATAAAGGCACCTGAGTCTCATTCGACTTAGTAATTGTAAAATAATGTAAACGATATGTAAAAGATGTTTTGAGGATTAAATTGATGATTTAATCAGGCATTTGTTTGTTCCTTTTACTCACCCCTTTCAGACTCCGTATTTCTTAACCCGGTTAATTTTCTTTATCCGTGTAGCACCGAACCATAGGTCTGTTTTCGGAGGTCCTGTCCACGATTTCAAAACCAGCTTTTTCAAATGAGGTATATAGACCTATCCATGCAAATGCGTCAGGGAGCTTTTTTTGTGTTGGAATTGCGGGATATGCTTCTATTATTTTTATGTCTTTTGTTTGGGCATATGCCACTAAACCTTTTAACATCGCAACAGAAACACCTTGTCGCCTGAACTTCCTATCAATAAAAAAACAGGGAACAGACCATACCGGCTGATCATCAATTCGTTTGTGTACGCGTGATTTTTCAAGCTTTATAAAGTCTTCTCTCGGTGCAAAAGCACACCATGCTATCGCCTGACCTTCAT
The DNA here is from genome assembly GCA_014379665.1 of Saprospiraceae bacterium. Lineage (GTDB taxonomy): Bacteria > Bacteroidota > Bacteroidia > Chitinophagales > Saprospiraceae > OLB9. Next base: position 857 of record JACMLK010000495.1, read on the forward strand.
AAAAGCCAAGCAAGCCAACAGCTTGATCTTCCCAAACAAGCTTTTTCATAGCCATCATATTGCCGTTATCAGCTTTCCCTTCATCAAAGTCGGTCTTTTTAAGTCTGTAATACATACACCAGCAATTTCCACAGGCCCCTTTATCACCAAAAAGCTGCACAAATTTGTTCCAGTTATTTTTTGATAATGGTTCGAAAGTGAGTTGATTTAAGAACTCAGTTTGATGGTAGATTTTATTTAGATTTGCCATTACAAAACAAAAATAACTTATATTCCGGCATCAGGTATACAATGAATATTTTCAAAAGTAATTTATTTCCTTTCAGGATAATCAGGAATGTTTAATCCTAAGATGATATCCTGTTTCACCATTTGCACATCACCTGATTGAACCACTTTCATGATGCCACTTCCTCCCCGTTTTTCTGGCAATTTTCGTTTTGCAGGAGTAAGTAAAGGATCATCATCAAAGATCCATTCGTCGATGTAATATTCATTGGCGATGTCGGGTTCCTTAACGAAAATATGGATGTGTGCTTCAATGTCTGAATTCGGGTAGGAAGCAGGTCTGGAGGTAAATATGCTATATTGTCCATTGGAGTCTGTTTTGACCCAGCCTCTGAGATGCCCGTGTCTTTTGGCTTCATTGGAAATACCATTCCCCGGAGAATAATTCCCTTTAGTGTCTGTGTGGTAGTAATAAACGATTACACCAGGCACAGGTGATTTGCCATTCAAAGCATACGCTGTGCCTTTTATAATGAGTTTCTTACCACCTTCAAACCATCCATCACTGGTATCAGTGGAAGAAATATATGTTGGCATGTCTATATACATGAGTTGACATCCGTCGCAGTGACCCCCAACAGGTTTCCCCTGAACAGCAGACGCAGCAGGTAAAACCTGATTGGAAGATTTGTTTTGTGGCGTACACTGATTAAACATCAAAAGCAGGAATATCAAAAAAAATGTCATTTTTAAAGTCGGATGAGTTTTCATTGATTAATTTTTTATAATGCCAGCAAGCTTCCATTTACTTATTTATTTAACGAAAAAAACCGGACATTGATGATGCATATCTATGATATTCTGTCTTAATTTGTTGATAGTTTGTCGAAAACTTAGTTATTTACACTAAAATCCTGATCCTTACCCATGCCATTTCAAAACAGAGTTGATCCATACGGAACTTTATGTTTTTCATCCTATCGGGGTCAACTGATGGGGAACCGAGGCCATTTGCACAAAGAAAGCCAGCAGATTATTAGAAATTTTCAACTCAAGAGATGGATCATATGTGTGTTGGATTTCAAACAAAGAAAAAGAACACTCATGCAAAAGGGCAGATACACGGAGTTGTTTTTTGCAGACGAAGCTACAGCGTTGGCATCTGGTCACAGACCCTGTGCGGAGTGTCAGAGAAGTCGGTTCAATACATTCAGCACCATCTGGAAAACTGCAAACCAGTTGTCCGAGGCCACTACTCAGGAGATAGATGAGTACCTGCATAAGGAGAGAACAAATCCAGACAAACCTTTTTTGATTATGGAAGATTTACCGGATGGGGTCTTTATGGAGTACAATTCAAAACCTTATCTGAAAAACGACGGGAAAATATATAGTTGGAGCTTCGGAGGATATGATGGTCCGATTGCATGGACAGAAAATAAAAAAGTAAAAGTTCTGACTCCTATGTCCATAGTAAAAACTTATTCAGCAGGTTTTTTGCCGGATATAAATTTAATTACTATTTAACATCAGGCAACCCAAACCACAAGGTGTGATAATGATCAATTCCCCCATCCCTATTGGTAAATTCAATAATGAAGTCATCTGATTTGACAGCGTAATAATGTAAATCATTAGTATCTCGTGTTCCATTCCAACTAAAAATGATTTTATCTTTTCCATTCATTATATGATCCATATTTACGCTGGAAAGTTCCGATGTAAGGTTATCCACCCAAGACCTGATGATCTTTTCTGTCAGTTGCTGTTGTTTAATTGTCATGTCTGTATAAGCTAAACCCTTTCTATCCTTGACATGGGGTTCTGTCCCATTTTTAGTCATCACATCGGCGTCAGGTGGTAGAATACCTGTGATGGCTTTGCCTTTCATTTCTTCGGTAAGATCATTAAACAAATGATTGCCAAATTCAAACTCTTCATTCATAATATGATAACCGGCGTAAGGTCCTGAGCGCGTCAAGGCGGGATTAATGCCCATGAACATAGGACCGCATGTCACACCTTCAGGAGTAAAAGTAAAATGGAGTGACAGATGATGTCCTTCAAATTTCCAGGCCCAGGATTTGTCTTTTTCAGGATTGCCAAAGACAGAAAACCAATAATTAGAGTGTCCATATCGTCTGGCAATTGGATTGTTCATTTTGGTCAATCGCTCGTGCGTAGATTCATCGTACTGAATGATAAACAAGCACTTTTGATACCCCTGCGGACTTAGTACTGAACGCAATATCCCGTGTATAGCCAATCGCTGAATATCATTCAGGTCGGACATCATGATACCTTTGCGATCGACTTCTTCCATAGGCAGGTTTGACCACGTTGATCTGAAATCGTCGTCAAAATCAAGATTAGCCATTGTCTTCTGATCAGAAGTCAGGGTTGAAAGAAAATGGGCAACCCTATTTAATGCCGAACTTCTGTTAAAATCTGACTGACCGGATAGGGTGCAGAAACAAAAGAACAGGCTGAATAGGCTGATATTTTTCTTCATTTTTTTAAGCGTGTATGAACATGATCAAAAGTTATTTAGAGTCGGCTGAAAGTCACAAAAATAGATGAATCCCGTCTCTTTTTATAATTCATCTTCTTTGCGATGCAATATGTGCAAAAAAAAGAAGGAAACATTTTTGGGTTTTCTCCTCATTCACAATAATTTATGGTACTGGTACATTATTTACGAAATAAAACTATATTTTCACAGCCATAATCAATGCTTACTATGACATCTTATTTTGTAGATAAAGATATATCTCTGGCAAAGACAATTCATACGGATTTTTATACTGATCTGAAAGTATATGATATGTCGAAGGAAAAAATATTTGCAGCAGGTTTACATTATGTAGGAGATTTGGATATGCTTCCGGAAAAAGGATCGGTAATTCCGCTATTATTGCACGAGGGATTTCTGGATGAACCGATCATATTATTGAGGGATAAAGACGACAAAATCACATGCATGAGCAATGTTTGTACGCACAGGGGAAATATTCTGGTGACTGAGCCATGTAAAATAAGCCAATTGAGATGTGTATATCACGGCCGAACTTTCAATTTGAATGGAGAAGTGATTTTTATGCCGGAATTTAAAGAAGTACAAAACTATCCCTGTAAGGAAGATAATCTGTCTTCTATTCAGGTTTTTCAATGGGGGAAATTACTGTTTGTTTCCCTACGTTCCAAAACCCAACCAAAAGATTATTTTGGTGATATGATGCACCGTATGTCATTTTTTCCGATGGCTGAGTTGGTCCGTCGTGATGATCTGAGCAGGGATTATGTAGTGAATGCCAATTGGGCTTTGTATTGTGAGAATTATCTGGAAGGATTTCACATCCCGTTTGTACATCAGGGATTGAGTGAGGTATTAGATTTTGGAGATTATGAGACTGAACTATATTATCCGTATTCCAGCTTACAATTGGGTGTAGCCAAAAATACCCTGGATACATTTGACCTTCCGAAAGATGCTTTTGATTATGGAAGAAATATTGCCGCTTATTATTTTTGGGTATTCCCCAATATGATGTTTAATTTTTATCCCTGGGGATTGTCGCTCAATATCATCAGCCCATTGGCAACAGACAAAACCAAAGTGTCTTTTATTACTTACATGTACGATGAATCAAAATATAACGTTGGTGCAGGGTCAGATCTTGACCGGGTAGAAATGGAAGATGAAGAGATTATAACAAATGTACAAAAAGGGGTGAAAAGCAGGTTTTATACACAAGGTCGTTATTCTGTCAAAAGAGAAAAAGGAACCCATCATTTCCATAGGCTATTGACTAGATTTATAAATGAGTAGATAAATTCAATTTATTGATTGAAATGAAGGATAAGTAAACGATAAAACTTCGTTAATCATAGATAATACCGGAATGCTGAAATTAACTATCGTACTACAAGCTTCCCTTTGCTTATTTTACCATCCTTTTGAATTGTATAAAAGTACATTCCGGATGAAAGATGACCAATTGACACGTTTGTTTCTCCGGTTAAACTACGCGTTAATACTTCCTTACCATCTATGGTAAGGATGGTGAAATTAAAAGTACCATCCAGCCCTTTAAAACGAATATCTCCTGAAGTAGGGTTGGGATAAATGACGAGGTCCGGAATATCAGTATCGGATACATCAACAGTACCTGCATTTTTCAAAAAGAAATCCTGATTGCCGGCAATAAATCCATTCTCAAATGGTCCGGGAACACCTGTTCCTTTGATAGTCCCGGCTGCATTCCGGAAAACGGCAGCAATCCAATAAGGGAAATCTAGTGCTCCCAGATTATAATAAGTGCGGGGCTTGAATTTAATTTGCCACTTATCTGTTTCCCCGTTTATTTTTGTCATTTGTCCGATTCCATCATCCTGACCCCAATTTCCCACCACTTTATTCCACGCTGAACCTTCAGGTGTGGTAGTATTGACTGTGCCTACACCGCTATGCATGTAGATTTTGTCTGCACCGAGAAGTTCTCTATTACCTGACCTGGCATTGAATGTTATGGTAATCTCTGTGTCTGCATTAAAGTTAGGCGGACTGATCGTCACAATAGGTTGGTCAGTATCCACATCAAAATAAATGATAGCATTTCTGAATCCAAGTCCTTTTGCTGTATTGTCTGCATTTCTAAACCACATCCCGAGCTTATGAATTTCTTTTCCCTGAAGAATGTTATAATATTGATTGGGCGTGATGGTTATTTCCCAGATGTTATTTCCAACTTTGTCCATCAGTCCTATACCATCATCGTTTAATGTCCCGATCACATTGGTCAGGATATTATTGTTTGCAGTGCTAAGAATGACTCCGGAATGCATATAAACTTTTTCAGCTCCTACCAGACCTACGGTATTTCCTTTGCTTGCCTTTGAAGCGTCAAATCTGATTTTGATCTGATCTGATCCTTTGAATGGATCCGGAGTAATGGTGACCGGGTTATCATAAATACCGATGACATCAGGTTGTCCGACTGTCAGCCTTTTGGTAGTATAAATGTGCCATTCACCAGGTTTCAAAGAAATCTGTGTTGATAGATTGTTCACTATGACGGAGTCACCTGAGAAGTAATTATACCATTTTCCGGTCTGTGAGAATTTTGGATCAATGGATTTTACAGACAATCCAAAGTTTCCGATCAATACAAGATCAGTACCCGTTGTATTAAAACTCAGTCGTCGTGTTTCACCCGTGTTTTGGTGACTCTTCTGTGATGATTTCAGCAATTCAGGTGTAATGGTGTTTCGCACGTGAAGAATTCCCTGATAGGCTTTATAAATATATTGGCGAAGCGTACTGTTGTAATACTTGAGACTTCCCGGCCCCCACACATATGGTTTTCTCCCAATTCTGCCATTAAAATTAATATCAATGTCGTACCCAAGTTCGTCAAATTGCCATATCATTTTGGGCCCCGGTTGGAGGTAATCAAATGCTGCAGCCATTTTTACACGCTCATATATAATAATGGAGTCTCTGATATTGTAACTCCCTGCAGATCGACCTTCAGCAAGACAATGTTCCGCAATTCTGCGTTCATCGTGACTGTTATAAAAAGTGACGTGGCTTGTTGCATCCGTATTGGCAAAACTGCCTGTTATATTTCCAACAGTAGCGGGCACGAAGTCATAACTTTTGTTTCGCCACATTTTCATACCATAATTGGCCAGTTGTACTTCTTCATTATCAGGACTCCAATGTTCAAGAATGATATAGGCATCGGCATTGACTTGTCTGATTTTATCAGCCATTCTTTTGAGAATATTGATCCGTGACTGATCAAAACCATCTACACTGCCACCCGGAGCATAATTGGTAAATCCTTTAGTAAAGTCAAATCTGAACCCATCAAAATGAAATGTTTCCAGCCAATATTTGTTCACATCATCCATAAAATTTTTAGTGTACTGACTCTCGTGATTAAAATCATATCCCCACTGATATTGCCCCACATATTCACGATTAAACCATGGATTATTGGCTGCAGGTTTACCACCGTCAAAATACATCTGTACCATGGGAGATTGCCCATAAGAGTGATTGAGCACGATGTCCATAATAACCGCTATACCATGCTGATGCGCGATTTCAATAAATTGTTTCAGATCATTTTTTGTACCGTAGTATTTGTCGGGAGCGAAATAGAATGATGGATTGTATCCCCAGGAATCATTGCCTTCAAATTCATTTACGGGCATCAACTCAATCGCATTTACGCCCAGTCTTTTGATATATCCGATAGTATCCGCAAGATCCTGTAAGGAGTGCGATGCCAGAAAATCCCGAAGATGAAGCTCATAAATTACCAAATGATTTACATCTGGTTTTTGCCAGGTTGCTTCTGAGGCTGCCCAGATATAGTCGTCCTGACCTGTTGTGAATACAGAAGCTATTCCGAAATCTTCCCGCACATAAACAGGGAGATTGGGATAAACAGTCGACTCAATCCATTTGTCATTCCATGGATCAGCTACCTGATCAGTATATGGATCAGCAATTTTTAATTTCCCGTCTATCCAGTATTGATAAACGTATTGTTTTTGAGGCGTCAGACCGGATATTTCTACCCAATAATATTGACCATCAAGTGTACGTTTCATTTGGTTTTGCTCTTTAACTTTCCAGTCTGAGAAATCACCAACGGCATATATAAATTCTTTAAAAGGTGCAAGTAACACCAGAGTTACTTTTGTCGGATCTGAAGTTTGGTAATTGGCACCGGATTTAACACCTTCGGGCAAAGGGGCAATCTCAGTTGATTTTTTAATGACAATATTGTATCGTTTTAAGACTTCCACATTTGAGCCATTTATGACTGCAATGATTTTTATACCAAGATCTACTGAGGCTGATGGAGTAAAATTATAATTGATCGCTTTGCCCGTAACAACCGTGTTTTTTTCTACATATCCCGATCCCTCATCCAGCCATATTTTCATTTCTGATACATTAGATGAAGCTTCACCCTGTATGTTGATGACCTGACCCGGATTTAAAAAACCTTCATCCCCTGTTGGATTTTTGATCGTAATATAATGATCACTGTTAAGGTTAACATAATTATCCTGATTGGAAGTCACCGAACCCCAACCATATTCTCCGGGTGTCAGGGTACCTTTTTTAGAACCGTCAGCATTTCTGAATACACATGAAATCCTGAATATGTTTTCTCCTGCAGGCACACCGAAGTATGCCCGGATATTGGGGTTGAAGGTAAACATCCATTTGTTGGATTCACCGCTTACTTTGGTCATTTCCCCTACACCATCATCCAAACCCCAGTTGCCTTTGACAT
>JACMLK010000496.1 GCA_014379665.1 Saprospiraceae bacterium
GAATTAAGCAAACTATTAAGTGAGCGTCTTCTTCATCCGTTACCTGGAGGTGACGCTCATGAGCATTTTCGTGCCCAGCCGGTCGGTGATGTAAAGCCACTTTTTAGCCATTCACTTCCTCCCAAGCCTGGAGGTGTGATCATTTTACTGTATGAAGAAAATGGCAAGATTAAATTTCCATTAACAAAACGTGCAGAATACACCGGTGCCCATAGCGGACAGGTTAGTCTACCCGGAGGAAAAGCAGACCCTGGCGAAGATGCGGTCGCTACGGCTCTGCGGGAATGTGAGGAGGAAATTGGAATTAATCGTACTGACATAGAGGTGATGGGTAAGCTTAGCGATTTTTTTGTCATGCCCAGTAATTTTATGGTGACACCTATTATCGCCAACATAACGGGTAACGTTATGTTTAAACCCGATAGTCATGAAGTAGTCAGAATCATTAAAGCCGACCTTGAGGATATTATGCAAGCGGATGCCATGAAGCAGAAAGAAATTCTGGCTGCAGGAAGATTCCGTATGAATGCACCACACTTTGAAATTGAAGGAGAGGTTGTATGGGGAGCAACGGCAATGATGCTGAATGAATTTCGAATGGTTCTTCGCGAAATTCTATGACCCATTTTTGTTTCATCAACCCTGGACCCATTGCATTGATCAGATTTTTTATCTGATAATTTTGGAATATCTTGCGTAAATTTTTTCAATTATGAAATCCATTTTGACCGTTTTCTTCTGTCTTTTCATTGTGCTCGTAAATGCGCAGCCGCCCGATGTTCCAGCGAATGCCGGTGCTACTTTTGGCGCTGCAACTTCCGCTGACGGAGCTGTTGAAGCTTCAGAACTTCCCAATTTTCTCAGCAACAAAGAAAGCGGAGACATCAAAGTGATTGCCAAAGTAACTGACGTTTGTCCGAAGAAAGGTTGCTGGATTTCACTTGAGATGCCTGATAAATCAACGGTGCTTGTGAAAATGAAGGACTATGGATTTTTTGTTCCGCTTGAAATGATCGGAAAAACGGTAGTGGTTGATGGTGTAGCGAAAAGAATTACAACATCAATAGATGAATTGAAACACTACGCAGAGGACGCAAAAAAGTCAAAAGAAGAAATTGCCGCGATTACTGAACCGAAAGATGAGATTCGTCTCACAGCTGCCGGTATTCTGGTTGTGAAGTAGGATCAAATGAATAGTATACGAAACTTACGTTGGATCGGGATAGCAGAGGGTATTTCCTTTCTGCTTTTGCTTTTAATTGCCATGCCGATAAAATATATGTTGGGCGTACCTGAAGTGGTGAAGTATGTCGGGTGGGCTCACGGAATCTTATTTATGGCATACATTGTTGCTGTATTTGCTGCTATCCGCGCGATGCGCTGGACTTGGTTTTCTGTTTTGGTTGCACTCGCTGCATCATTGGTACCCTTCGGTACATTCGTCCTCGACAGGCATAGATGCAAGGATGAGACGTTTGCAGTTTGGCATTGACCAGAATGCCCGCAGGCGAATGCTCAACGTTTGCGGCTGCCAGGTTAAGCCTCGTC
>JACMLK010000497.1 GCA_014379665.1 Saprospiraceae bacterium
CAGACTTGATTAACCGCTATTTGTCCATCCTGCGACTCCGACTGAAGACCTTAGCGAAGTCAGACCTGAGTAACTCCATAACCTCTAAACTGCGACTCAAGCTTCAGACATCATGGAAATCAGACTTGATTAACCGCTATCTTTCCATCCTGCCACTTCGACTGAAGACCTCAGAGAGGTCTGACCTGATTAACCTGAGTATGAATCTAGGACAAAACTAATACTATAGACCTCAGAGAGGTCAGACTTTAAACTCCTGACCTCATCGAAGCCCGACTTCATCCGTTTCATCCCAAAATTCAAAAATATACTCCTCTTTAAAGTCAATCTCATAATCCTGGAGCATTTTTATATACTCTTCTTTGAATTTATTTTTCATTGAATGATGTGCCTCCTGATTCTTTACATAGTTTATAATCATGGAAATTGAACGATGATTTTCGGAAAACAACCCATACCCTGCCTGCCACTCAAACTTATATGGACAGAGGTTGTTTTCATTTATAAAATGATTAGAAGATTTTTTAATTTCCCGCACTAAATCTTCTATCAATTCCTTTCCATTATAATCAAAGACTATATGAACATGATCGGTATACCCCCCAACCGCATAAGTAAAGTTTCCCCTTTTATTCATGGATTCAAATAGATATCCAAAGAGTCTGCCCCTCCAGTCTTTATGCAATAACGCTTGTCTGTTTTTAACTGCAAAAACAAGATGCAGGTATACTTTTTTATAAGTATTGGCCATACAATCACTGTTAATATTAAAAATAGCGGAATCCGGTCTCACAAAAGGGGTGTCCGTCTCTTTCTGAGTCGAATTGGCACCACTTGACTTGAAATATTGAAGTTTCACTCGTATTGTTATTCAAAGTAGCCCTGCTTCGGAAGCCCAATCCAGTTATTCTAGCCGATCCGGGTGGTATCAAAAACCAGAATCACAAATTAAACCAAACCCCCATTTCTATTTTGTATTTTAGAGGCTGCGATTACCTTATTATACAGCCACAAAAACCTAAATGTAATACCCCGGGTACCCCACTTTTCTTTTACTCAGTAAGGCCGAAGGATGAGTATCAAATCCTGTGGTAAAAACAGCAAACATATTCAAAAATCAAAACCAAAAACATGAAAAACGGAATGATTAAAGTAAGTGTATTTTACCCAAAAAATACCTGTTGTGTTGTGGTATTGAAAGAAAAATAAAAAAAGTGAAAGCAAAATCCATCAACGGAAAATCTCCAGGCGACATTCATTCCGCATTGCAACAAAGCATTGCGGATGGTTTCAAACCAACTTTGGCTTTTGTTTTTATCTCGATCAAGAATGAAATAGTTGCCGTATGCAAGATTCTCGACCGGCAGGGCATTCAAATTTTTGGAGCAACTACAGGTGGTGAATTTATAGATGGAGATATCAGTGCCGGCTCTATTGCTATTCTACTGCTTGATATGGATCCTTCACACTTCACCATACTGCTGGAGGATTATCGCGATAAAGACCCCAAGGGGGTGGCCAAAGAAATGGCCTTGACTGCCAAAGAAAAATTCAGTAATCCA
>JACMLK010000498.1 GCA_014379665.1 Saprospiraceae bacterium
AAAGATAACAATGCTTCATTTTCTTGTGCCTGGGGTGACTATAACAATGATGCATATATGGATTTATTCATAGCTAACTATGGTAATCAGAACAATTGTCTATATAAAAATTTAGGCAATGGCAAATTTGAAAAGATTCTAGTAGGAAATATAGTTAATGATGGCGGCCAATCAAGAAGTGCTTCCTGGGGAGATTACAATAATGATGGTCATTTGGATTTGTATGTAACCAATTCCGGACAAACCAACTTCCTATATAAAAATAATGGCAATAGTACATTCACTAAAATCACTAATGACCCAATGGTTGCCGATGAGAACTGGTCCTTTAGTGCCACTTGGAGTGATATAAATAATGATAGTTATCTAGACATGGTCGTAGTCAATTCCACTAGTACAGATTCGGTCTCTTTATTTATGAATAATAAAAATGGGACCTTTTCAAAATTAAGCGACCCCACTCTTTTTGCCGAACACTCCTCTTCCTGGAGCATTTCAGCCTGTGATTATGATCGGAATGGCACGGCTGATTTGTATGTAGCTAGCAGAGGGTTTAATCCAAGTTACCTATTTAAAAATCAAAATACTAAATCTAACTTCATTGGTATTGCTTTGAAAGGAGTTATCTCTAACCATTCGGGTATAGGTGCGGCAGTGGAAGTTAAAACGGCTCATACCAAGCAAAGAAAGTATATTGCTGCAAATACAGGGCATGGGAATCAGAATGGATTACAATTACTGTTTGGTCTTGACACAGATAAAGAAGTGGATACAATCCAGATTATATGGCCTTCAAAAACAGTTCAGAAGCTAGTAAATAAAGCTATTAATCAATACTATACCATAGAAGAATGTCAACCAATACAAACTACCCTTCAGCAAGCGATCTGTGCAGGAGATAGTCTATACTTTGGCAATAAGTATTTGAAAGAGGCGAGCTCTTATGCCCGTTTATTTCTGTCTGCTACCGGTTGTGATTCTACAGTTACACTTAATTTATCCGTTCTACCAACGTTTGCTACTGTTATTGATACCACTATATGCGATACCTGCAGCTACTTTGCTGAAGGAAAATGGCAGCATAGCGCTGGTATCTACTATGATACATTACAAACGGTTCAAGGGTGTGATAGTATCGTAACAACCAACCTAAAAATAGAAGTCACTACAGGATTGCCCTCATTATCTTCTTCCAATAGTCATATTTATCCAAATCCCACGACAGGATTAGTTATGATAACAGGGATCAATTTAAATCATTATCAAATTCTTGATGTAACAGGAAAAAGTTTATTACAAAAAAGTAACTATCTCATTGATCTTTCTTCCTTGAACAACGGCTTATATTTGCTTTTACTTACTGATAAAGCGGGTAGAATTACCAGAAAACGAATAATCAAAACTTTTTAAGGTAAAAACCTGCATTTGAGAAAAATAACAGATTGAGTAACTCAAAACACCTGCTATAATTAACTACAAGACTTAATAGTTTTTCAGCCATAAAATATTCTCCCTGGATGCAGAAATATGTCAGCCATATTAATCAATCCGTGGGTTATCTATTATTATCACTATGTTTAAAGTCATACAATATATTCCCCTAACAGACTGAATGAAGAATCATCTACAATTTGTTATTACCCTTTTCTTTTGTTTACATTTTTACTTCACCCATGCTCAGGAACTGAACACCAAAATGTGGCAACCTGATGGGCCAGTGAGGGCTATTGTTCAAAAGGACAGTACAATCTACTTAGCCGGAGATTTTACCTATGTTGGTCCGCTGAACTGTCAGAATGGGGCTATTATAGATCAGCCGGAAGGAAAGCCATCCAAACATTCTACTTTACGAATAAATAACATTGTTTTATCCTCTATTTCCGATGGGAAAGGTGGTTGGTATATTGGAGGATTATTTACAAGTGTACAAGGCGTTAGCCGCAAATATGTAGCACATATTCTGGCCAATGGGCAATTAGATTTAACATGGAATCCAAATTCAAATGGAAGAGTGGATGCAATTTTTGTGTTCAATAACATCGTTTATATTGGTGGTATATTCACCAGTGTTGGAGGCAAAGTTCGCAGTGGGCTGGCGGCGCTCGACGCTACCACGGCC
>JACMLK010000003.1 GCA_014379665.1 Saprospiraceae bacterium
AGTGACGCCTGTACGGCAGATGTTGATTTAGTGGTTACACACAGCGATGCGATGAGTGGGACCTGTCCTATTGTAATTACAAGAACATATACCATAAAGGATGCCTGTCTGAATGAATCTACGATCATTCACACCATAAATGTAGATGATGATACAGCCCCTGTAATCAGCGGAAGTATTACATCCACGACCATAGAAGGTTGCAGTGTGTCGTCTGCACCGGCAGCAGTGAATACGGTATCTGCATTGGAAGGCCTTACGGGCAATCCATCAATAAGTGATGGTTGTACGGCAGATGGAGCTTTAGTGGTCACCCACAGCGACGCGGTAAGTGGTACCTGTCCTATAGTGATCACAAGAACCTATACTATAAAAGACGCTTGTCTGAATGCATCTACGATCGTACACACCATAAATGTGGATGATGAAACAACCCCTGTGATCAGTGGCAGTATTACATCCACGACGATAGAAGGTTGCAGTGTAGCGGCGGCACCGGCAGCAGAGAGTTCGGTATCAGGTTTGGAGGGTCTTACGGGGGATGCTTTGATCAGTGACGGTTGTACGGCAGATGTTGACTTAGTCGTTACACACAGCGATGCGGTAAGTGGTACCTGTCCTTTTGTAATCACACGAACATATACCATAAAAGATGCTTGTTTGAATGAATCAACGATTGTACACATCTTAAATGTGGATGATAATACAGCTCCTGTAATAAGTGGTAGTATTACAACAACAACAGTAGAGGGTTGTAGTGTATCGGCTGCACCGGCTGCATTGAGTACGGTATCGGGATTGGAGGGTATTACAGGCAATGCAATGATCAGTGATGGATGTACAGCAGATGTTGATTTAGTAGTCACCCACAATGATGTCGTAAGCGGCACCTGTCCTATAGTAATCACCAGAACATATACCATAAAAGATGCGTGTCTGAATGCTTCGACTATTGTGCACACCATAAATGTGGATGACAATACAGCCCCTGCGATCAGTGGCAGTATAACTTTCACGACCATAGAAGGTTGCAGTGTAGCGGCGGCACCGGCAGCAGTGACTTCGGTATCTGGCCTGGAGGGACTTACAGGAAATGCCACGATCAATGACGCCTGTACAACAGATGCAAATTTAGTAGTCACACATAGCGATGCGGTAAGCGGCACATGTCCGATAGTAGTCACAAGAACTTATACCATAAAAGATGCCTGTCTGAATGCATCGACTATTGTGCACACTATAAATGTTGTCATACCAAATAACATCACAGAAGTGGGTGGGCCGGTTGTGAATTCAGCCAATATTGAATCATCACTTTATGCTGCCACACCTGTGATTATACCTGTTTTCCAGGACGGATGCGGACATACATTAACTCCAACCGGACCTGTGGTTGGAGGCACTTTTGTGCAAGGCGGTTGTACAGGAACTATTACTTATACTTATACGTACACTGACTGTGGTGGTAATATTGGATTGTGGGTATTTACTTATAATGTAGATTGTAAAAAGATCAACATTAAGGTTAATATGCAGGGTACTTATTCTGTAGCCGGTGATAGTATAAGAACAGATTTAAACAGATTTCATTTACTTCCCGGTCAGGACAAAACGTTATCAGGAATGCCAAGTATTATAATAGGAGCACCTTATACGCCTTTTGGTCAGCCATATAGTGCTTTACCATGGAATTATACAGGAAATACCGGAATGATCTATGGAGATCCATTATCACCGGGTGCCCCGGTTGGAGTAACTTCATATCCGAAACATGTAAGTGACTGGGTATTGGTAACTATCAGGGAGAACTCTATTCTTCCATCTGGAAATATATTCAAATGTGCAGGTTGGATACATAAAAACGGTGAAATAACTTTTCCGGAGACATGTCCTGATGTGTTGACTATTAACACATCCAGCAGTTATTACATTTTAGTGGAACATAGAAATCATCTTGCCATAATGGACACTGCCGCCATTCTTAACAGCGGTGCATATTTAAATCTGGATTTTTCTCTGAATAATTCTTATGCACCAATTTTCAGACATGGACAAAATCTGCTTGAACCGGGAGTTTGGGGAATGATTGAAGGGAATGTAGATCAGGTTACTTCCAGAGCCAGTATTAACTCAGTGGATAGAACAGGTTGGAAAAATGATCAGAATAAACTGGGGTACAATAAGGGGGATATTGATATGAACAGTGCAACCAATTCGTTGGATGAGACAAAGTGGAAATTGAGCCAGAATAAAACGACCGGAATTGGTTTTAATTAAAAATATATAATGGAAACCAATTTTTTCTTAAGTGTAAGGAAAGATTGGTTTCCAAAATGTACATTAAAAAAAATATAAATAATATTAAAATGAAAAGCATAAAAAATCTATCATTTACATTGGTGTTGATCTTCAATGTGTCATTACTTTTTGGACAACAAATGACCTGGTTGCCTTCAAGATACGTGAAGAACGGATGTAAAGACGAGTCAAGCTGTAAAAATAAAATTGTTTGTTATAAATTGCAATATACTCCGGCAACCACTGGAACAGTTACCAGTTATACCACCGGATTTCTTGCAGATTGTACGAAAGGAGGAACGGCTGTCCTAACCAACAAATCATGCGTTATGGATGACAACAGTGGTTATATTGATGGCTGTAAAGGTTTTAATAAAATATTACTGAATTGTTCAGGAAATACCGGAAAACTTAATGTTGAAAAAGATCAACCTGTTATTTTGCATCAGGTGTGTTTTCAACTTGAAAAATTTGAACAAATTACTATTGAAGAAGATCCGGTTTCTCAGCTTACTTTGAGCATTGACAGAGAAAATCAACAATTTACAACAGAGATTGCGGCGCTTAAGAAAAACAGGATCATGAATCGATATGAAGTGTGTGAATTTATACAACCGCCACTTTTATTAGCGGCTGAAAAAGAAAAAGAGCAATCTATATTGTTAAAGTGGAAGCCTGCTTTGGAAACAGGTGTAGGTTCATATCAGATAGAAAGGGCAAAAGAAGATTCATACTTCACCGTAATTGCTAATATTTCAGACCAGACTTATAATCAGAATACACAGGAATATGAATATCTTGACGAGGGGCTGGATTATGGACAATATCATTATCAGATTACCTATAATTCAGGAGAAGAATCAACAAACTCAAACATCAGTGAAATAGAATTGTCCGACCCGAATTTTTCATTTAAAATTTACCCGAATCCAACATATGAATATTTATCGTTAAACATTAATTTTAAAGATAAAATGGCTGTTATGAAAATCACGGATGCCGACAATAAACTGATTTTGAAGAAGGAAGTAAAAACCAGGGTTGACCACATATTGAATGTTAACTCTTATGCAGCAGGCTTGTATATCGTAACAGTACAGGCCGGAGACAAATTGATAAATAAAAAATTTATTAAAATTAACTAGTGCTCTGTGTGGAAAAAGAACCACATTTCATTAAGTTCTTTATCTTGACAGAGCACTTTAATAAAAAGCTTGGTAAGATTATTGCACAAAACAATATGTAAGGACATATGAGTATTTGATATTTTCATTTATTTTTGTGGCTTTCAGCACTACCTCTATGGGAATCAAGTCTGAAAACAATTATTATTTTTCTTTATTATGTACGTTAATTGATAATATGTACACTAAATTTTTAAAATAAATGGTATCAAAAATAAATTTAATCACGATACTAATCGTTTGGTTTATTTGTAATGCCTCCTTAGGTCAAACATTATCCTGGGAATACATACCAAAAAATACAAGTTTAGGTTTATGCGTCAGTTCATCAGAATGCGACAGTTTGACTTTTTGTTACGGACTTAAATACACACCCTCAGTAAGTGGTAAAATTACAAGTTATACTTTGGGTTTTCAGGGCAATTGTCCCGGAGGAGGAACGCCGTATTTGCCCGCTTTAAGTGGATCGTGTATTATGGCGGATAATACGGATTTTATAAACGGATGTGGCACTCCTACTAATATGTTCCTTTTGCAGGCTTCAGGAAATTCAGGAAATGATACCGTTTATCAGGGACAACCTATTTTTATACACCAGATTTGTTTTGAAGTTAACCCTACTGATACACTTATTATTCTGGAAGATATCATAACACAACTCACCTTAAGTATCGATTCATTGGTAAATAATCAGCCAATTACCGAAGTTTTAACATTTTCACCTTTTGAAATAAATTACGAAGTTTGTGATTCCACTTGTTTGACCAATCAATACTGCAGTTTTAATTTTGACGTATCCAATCCGGGATTCAATATTGATACCTTACCGGGTGGAAGTATTGCAAATGCGGAATCCTTTGATAATTCTTCCCCCTTTGCACAAGGATTTGATATATGGGATGAGGTTGGAGAAAACTGCAGAATTTCAGGAGGCATGAATGATATGTTGATGACATTCAGCGTAATTAATACACAGGATGTCAATAGTAATATTTTTATTGATTCTCTGGCAGGCCCGATGCATCGTATTATTCAGAATGCACGGGGGATTTCAGGTGAAATTCCATTCAATATAAACGATCAGAATGAAAGTTCTTCAGGAGATATCAGAGGATATGCGGTGGAAGTGGCATTTGCTGCGCATATTGATATTATAGCAGATCAGATATCAGTTCTGCTGGACAGTATAAATTCAAAAGGTGAGGTCTTTGAATCCGCTTATCTGGTGTTTTTAGATGAGAATCTTATGCCATACAGCAGCATCACACACCATGGGTATTTTGATGGAGAAGCTGACCTGACCGGTGATTGTGATACCACGTTGGCAGCTACAGTCTACACTGCTTCTGCCCCAGGCGTGTTTTTTGCAGATAACTCTCTTGTGGTCTCACTGGCCAACCCGTGTGAACCTGCAAATGGGGTAGACGGGCCATCTAACGTAGTTACAGTGAATGCCCGATATCAGACCGGTCTTGACTCTATGGATAAGATTGGCGGGTTTCGGATAGTAGTTTTCGGAGAAGATGTAGCTGCTGCTGATTCGTTGGATATGGGTGTACTAGTTTCACCTGACGATGGTCTTAGGGCAAACAGAAAAACAAAAACAGCAGGTCTGATCAATAGTGCATTGAAGGGATTTACCGTCACTGGTTGTGTATTCAATGCGGCACCTACACCGGTAACCTGGAGTAATTTAGAAGCGGAACAAAAAAATCATGAAGTTGAGTTAACATGGTCAACAGCAAGTGAATTGAATAATGATTTTTTCAGTATTGAGTGGAGCACTGACGGGATACATTTTTATAAGATAGGACAGGTATCTTCAAAAGGAAATTCAACCCGACCTAATGAGTATATGTTTATGCACCTAAATCCGCAATCCGGCATTAACTATTATAAAATCAGACAAACCGATTACGATGGCAAATATGCTTATTCCCGCACTGTCAAAGTGCTTATTAATAAATCAGAATCCAACGCTTCATTTGTCATTCATCCTAATCCAACCGGATCTGAATTAAATGTCTTGGTAAAGGAAAACTATAGCAACGAAAACAAAACAATGGAATGGTTTAATCCAAAAGGACAACTCATTAAAACTATTATCCTGGACCAAAATGTATCCCATCGCATCGATGTCACCGATCTGGCTGCAGGCCCTTATATTTTGATGATGAAAAGTAATCAGAATGTGGAAGTGAAGAAGTTTATAAAAATGTAGGGGTAGATTAAAAAGGTTTGATGATTTTGTTGTAAGTAGGTTCTGCTGTTTTAAATGTTAAATTGATGAGATGAAAAGAAGCAAAACTGACTCCATTATTCAATCTAAGAATAGGCAAGACCCATATCAACAATCAATACGAAGGTGGTACGACAACAACTTTGATCAATATTAATGTCGGGATTAATTATCAGATATCAAAACATATTGGACTGTATCTTCAAACCGGTTTTTATGGCACACAACAATGTTTGTGAATACCCTTAAAGATAGGTATAAATTTTATGTGATTCTGATTTGGTGGTATTGCAGGTCAATTGCCAACACAAACCGATTTAAAACTAATAATGAAATTTTGATTATCAATGAAGGAAATTTAAATGAAAAGTAACGCCTTAATCCTTCATTTACACAAAATATATTACCCTTCCTATTTAACAGTCACCCAATCCTTCTGTAAGTATTCAAATAGCTTCTTTAGGTAGTCAAATACCTTCTTCAGGTATTCAAATAGCTTCTTCAGGTACCCAAATTACGTATTACGAATTATGCAAATTGTAATCTGCAGTCTTCTGTGACGCATCCGCAATTCCACAACTTTATAAGCGATGTTTTTTAATAGTGTCCCAAAGCCGAAACAACAACTACAATTACTTCTTTTTCCAATATTTGATAAATAAGGCGGTCTTTTTTATTGAGTCGACGACTCCAATACCCGAAAAGTTCATATTTTAGTTGTTCGGGATTTCCTGTACCAGAGGTAGGATCGTTTTCGAGTTCTTTAAAAATCTTTTCTAGCTTTTTAATAGTGGATTTATCTCCTGATTAATATATCTGTTTAATTTCTTTTTGAGCAGTTTCTTTTACTTCTACAAAATACTTTCCCATAAATTTGATGTATTTACGCTAACACTTTTTTCTGATTTGGTATCAAGTATTTTTTTTACAAAAGCAGGATCATATAGTTTTTCCTTGTCCTTTTTGGATTCAGTCTTGTAAGTAACTTTGAGATCTTTAAGAAAATCCTTGATTTTCTGAGTGGTTATGCTGTCGGTAGACTTGATGATGATGATTTCCATGACAAATAATTTGATGCACAAAGGTAATAGATTCTTTTTAAAATGTCAATAACGTCTCCGGCCGGATAACTGCTGATTCATTCATTCCATCATCTCCAATCTTTAGTACTGTTTGAGCCAAAACCAACCCGCAAACCCCCCAATTCGCTAATTCGCTAACTCCCTAACTCGCCAACCTCCCAACCCGCCAACTCGCCTCCCGGTCTTCCCGAAAAAGGAAACCACATCTAATCCCCACACCCATAAATCCAAATTCTATTTTCCAAACGTATATAACTCAGACCGTTGTTTCCTGATTTTACAACTTAAAACCTGAACCGTATGAGATTTATTTACATCATTTTTATTAGCATCATAAGTTCACTTTCCTCCGCCCAATCTATCAAAGGTGTCATCAAAGACAATGCCGGAAACCCTATAGATTTTGCCATGATTACGATTAATGCATCAACGGAACATGTACACAGTGATCAATTTGGCAGATATACCCTAAATGCTGTAGCCAAAGGAGATTCTTTGGTAATCACTCATATATTTTTTGAAACTCAAACTATAATTATTGATGATACCAATAATAATTCGATAGTCACCATATTACAAAATAAAAATTTTGATCTAAACGAGGTGACGATCACACCTGATGTTCAGGCAACTAAAACAATATCGAATATTGATCTGGAGACCAATCCCGTTAATAACTCACAGGAATTACTACGTCGTGTACCCGGACTTATCATAGGGCAACATGCCGGGGGTGGTAAAGCTGAACAGATATTTTTGCGCGGATTTGACATAGACCATGGTACGGATATTAATTTGTCTGTAGACGGCTTACCCATAAACCTGGTCACACATGCGCATGGTCAGGGATATGCGGACATGCATTTTATCATACCGGAAATTATTG
>JACMLK010000499.1 GCA_014379665.1 Saprospiraceae bacterium
CAGGCCATTGACTCCGGCTATGTTTGCTCTGGAATATGAAATGGTGGGTAAAAATCCCTGGTTGGGGCATCTTATCAATATTTTACTCTATGGATTATTGTGCATGATGATATACAAACTACTGATTGCGCTGATTTGCCATAAAGATGATTCTGAAAGTAAAAGATATATGGTATTGGCTGCTGCTGTCATTTATGCTGCTCATCCTATTCATACGGAAGCAATTGCTAACATTAAAGGCAGGGATGAGATTATGAGTATGATGGGGAGCATAGTCGCATTATATAGTATCCTGAAGTACACGGATCTCAAACAAAGCAAGTATCTTATTTATGCTTCTGTCAGTTTTTTTCTTGCTCTTCTTTCTAAAGAGAATACCATTACATTTCTGGCGGTGATACCCTTGGCATTGTATAATTTCAGGGATTTGAGTTTTACAAAAGCTATCGGGAATAGCCTTATTCTTTTGCTCCCGGCCATACTTTTTCTGATCATACGGGCGTCCGTTTTAGGGAATGATTTTGGCGGAACACCAATGGAACTCATGAATAATCCCTATCTTAAGTTGGTGAACGGTTCTTATGTACCATTTGACATCGGTGAAAAAATGGCAACCATCCTTTTTACGCTGGGCAAATATGTGCAACTTCTGATTATTCCCCATCCTCTAACTCACGATTATTATCCAAGACATATTGACATTATGAACTTTGGAGACCCGGGTGTTCTTTTAAGTCTTGCTTTATACATCTTATTAATCTATCTGGCAATTAGAGGATTAAAAACAAAAAGTCTGATAGGTTTTGGGGCTGCTTATTTTATCATTACCCTATCCATTGTTTCGAATGTCGTGTTCCCGATCGGTACCAATATGTCAGAAAGATTTATGTTTATGCCATCGCTGGGTTTCGCCATAATTGCAGGATATCTGTTACAAAAATATGTATTGGATAGGTTTGGAAAACGGTTGTTTTTTATAGCAACTGGTACCTTAATACTATTATATAGTCTGAAAACGATCACCCGTAATTTTATCTGGGAAAGCGATTATACCTTATTCACTACAGATGTTAAAACTTCAAAGCAAAGTGCTAAAGTACTGAATGCTGCCGGAGGAGCCCTGACAACGGAAGCTTTTAAAGAAAAAGATGAAGTAAAAAAACAACAAATGCTGACACAGGCATTGGTCTACCTCAATCAGGCTGTTCAGATACATCCGACTTATAAAAATGCATATCTCATTATGGGGAACGCTTATTATTATTTGAAAGAATATGAAAAGGCAGTTCCGGCATATGAAAACTCACTGATGATTGATCCTGATTTTATTGATGCAAAAACAAATCTGGCTGTATCACTGAGGGATGCAGGACGAAAGGCAGGTGAAATAGAACAGAATCTTCAGAAATCCGAGATATTGCTGACCAAATCCATAAATCTGATTCCAAATGATGTGGAGACTTTACGTCTTTTAGGGGTAGTAAACGGGATAAAAGGAAATCATGCCGAGGCAATCAAGTATTTTGAAAAAGTTATACAACTTGACCCAAAAAATGCCAGTGCTTATTTAAATGCAGGAAACGCCTATAAAAATGCAGGTGATCAGGTAAATGGAGAAAAATATATTCAACAAGCCATCCAATTAGACCCTAATATATTAAAAAATCAAGCTAAATAGTCGTTTTAATAAAATATTAATAGACATTTACATTGTTTTGCCGTTTCATCAGGACGGAAAATAAAAGTATTACTCTTCCGTAAGAGGCTAAAGTAGAAATAAAATGAGTGTATGAAATTGAAGAATATCTGTAAGATAATTGTATTGGTATGTCTTATTCAGGAATTTCCTGCTGCCCAGAATTATCTTGAGAGAGAAGATATTTGGGTAAGAGGGACTATGTCTGACATGACTCTTGATCAGAAAATTGGACAATTGTTTATGGTTCGCACCTATTCCAAAGGAAATATGGAAGAAGAGAGAATCATTTCAGAATTTATTACCAATTATCACATAGGTGGAGTTTGTTTTTTTCAGGGATCTCCTCTATATCAGGTTAACCTTGTCAATAAATACCAGCAACTTTCCAAAATACCGTTGTTTGTTGGTATTGACGGAGAGTTTGGTTTAGGTATGCGTTTTCCAGGACAGACGATATCATTTCCGAAGCAACTTATGTTGGGAGCGATAAAGGACGATAAGCTCATATATGAGATGGGTACTGAAATAGCGAGGCAGTGTAAAAAAACCGGAATCAATATCAATTTTGCTCCTTCAGTAGACATTAACAATAACCAAAAAAATAAGGTGATATATGACCGTTCTTTTGGAGAATGCCCTGAAAATGTAATGTCCAAAGGATATATGTATATGAAGGCAATGGAAGATGAGGGCATTTTGTCGTGTGTAAAACATTTTCCCGGTCACGGGGATACAGATGTGGATTCGCACATTGAATTACCCATTTTAACCCAGAGTCTACCTATGTTGGAAATGAATGCTTTTTATCCGTTCAGAAGACTGGCAAGTCAGGGAGCAGGAGGAATGATGGTAGGACACCTGCATGTACCTTCCATAGATGACCGGACAAACAGACCAACCACCCTTTCAGAAAAAGTAATAAAAAATATACTCAGGAAGGACATGGGGTACAAGGGTTTGATCTTCACAGATGCCATGGACATGAAAGGGGTTACTAAATATTTTCCTAATGGAATCGCAGAGGCTGAGGCGTTTATGGCCGGCAATGACGTCATATTATTGCCTCAAAATCTTTATAAAGCCATAAGTTCAATTAAAGAATATATCAATTCAGGAAAGATATCGATACAAAGACTTAATGAAAGTGTGGAAAGAATCCTTCGAACAAAGTACAAATTAGGTCTGCAAGTCACCCCGTTTCACCATCCTGAAGGATTATCAGTATTTCTTAACAGAAATAAGGCGCTGGCGCTTAAGCAAAAGCTGACTGAGGCTGCTTTGACATTAGTATCAGATGAAGACCATATCATTCCTGTCAAAAAAACTGATGAGGTCCATTTTGCTACCTTAAGTATTAATGTAGTCAAAAAAACCACTTTTCAGCGTCGGGTTGATGATTATATTTCCCCGAGGCACTATCAGCTGATGCCGCACCAACTTAATACAAATGCAAGCCAGTTAATTCAAACTTTGTCCTGTTTTGATGTGGTTTTAGTCTCTATACATTCTTCCGGAAGATTAAATGATTTCTCTAAAAATTTATCGGATGACCTGGTTAAATTCCTTTTAGAATTAGACAGTAAAACAACGGTGGTGATATCACTTTTCGGGAGTCCTTACCTGTTAAAAAACCTGACCGGGCTTAACAATATTCTTTTGTGTTATAACAATGATAAGATCACTCAGGATATTGCCGCTCAATCCATTTTTGGAGCAAATGATATTACAGGTGAACTTCCGGTTTCAGTGAGCGAAAAATGGATGGTAGGTTACGGCTTGCCAA